>PLUI01000037.1 GCA_003164855.1 Acidobacteriaceae bacterium | reverse complement strand
GTGATCCAGAAGGCGCTCACCGTATCGAAGCGCGTGCGCAGTGAGACGGCGATCGGCAACGCGGCGGTTTCGATTCCTTATGCGGCGGTGGAACTCACGCGGCAGATTTTCGGGTCCTTGGAAAATAAGAAAGTGCTGCTGCTGGGCGCGGGCAAGATGAGCGAGCTTTCAGCCCGGGGGTTGCTCAATCACGGAGCTAGTTCCGTCCGTGTGATCAACCGCACGACGGAGCATGCGGCTGAACTGGCCGCGAAACTGGGCGGGATTGCGATTCCGTTCGAGGAGCGCTGGCAACACATGGCGGACGCCGACATTATTATCAGTTCGACTTCGTGTCCCCATACGATTCTCACCCGGGACGAAGCCGAGATCATGGTCCGCGGGCGCACGAAAAGGCCGTTGGTGATTGTGGATATCGCGATGCCGCGCGACATTGACTCGGCGGTGCGCGAAGTCAAGGGTGTTTTCCTGTATGACGTCGACGATCTGGAGAACGTCGTCGACCACAATGCGGGCGAGCGTGAAGTTGCCGCCGCGGCCGCGCAGAAGATTTTACAGGCGGAGGCGCAAGGCTTCCGCCGCAGGCTGATGGCGGAGCGGGTAGTGCCGACGATTGTGGCACTGCGCCAGCGGCTGGACGAAATTTGCCGGCAAGAACTGGATTCTTTTCGACAGGAGAGCGGACCTTTTTCCAAGGACCAGGACGAAATGTTAGACGCAGTCATGTCCCGTATGACGCAGAGGATTGCAGGGTCCCTGGCCCGCGAACTCAAGGAACTTCCAGAAAAGATGGAGCAGGAGCAAATGACCTCTGCATTGCAGCGGCTGTTCCATCTGCAAACGCCGGAACGGGCGCTTGCCGGCACCATATTGTGAGCGGATTAAGAAAAAAGTTCAGCTGAGATGGCACGCGCACACACGCCTGTGAGCCAGGTCACATACAAGCGTATCGAAATTGCCGATCATAGCACCCTGGATGTCCAGCAGAGACATTCATCATCCAGGCTCGACTATAGCTCAAGAACAGACCGACAGAACGAATTTGGGAACGGCGGACGGCAAGCCGTCCAGCAATCTGTGGATTCATAGGAGAATAATTATGGCAAAAACGATGAAAGCGGCCTTCGTCGATAAATTCGGCGAACCGTTAAAAGTTCGAGAAGTTCCAATTCCCGATCCGGGGCCAGGTGAGGCACTGGTTCAGGTGATCGCCAGCGGTGTATGCCATACCGACGTGCACGCAGCGGATGGCGATTGGCCGATTAAACCAACTCTTCCCTTTATCCCGGGACACGAAGGCGCGGGCTACGTGGCAAAGCTGGGCGCGGGCGTGACCCACTTAAAGGAAGGAGACCGCGTCGGGATCGCATGGTTGCACAGTGCCTGCGGGCGTTGTGAATTCTGTCTTACCGGTTGGGAAACACTATGTCTGGCTCAGCAGATGTCTGGCTACACCGTGAATGGCACCTTCGCTGAATATGCTTTGGGAGAGGCCGATTATCTGGGCCGGATTCCCTCCAACTTATCTTTTATTGATGCCGCGCCGATTCTTTGTGCCGGCGTCACCACCTACAAAGGTTTGAAACAAACGCAGGCGCGCCCTGGCGAGTGGGTTGTAATCTCGGGAGTGGGCGGTCTCGGTCACATCGCGATTCAATATGCTAAGGCCATGGGCTTGCACGTCGCCGCGATCGACATCGGGCCGGAAAAACTGCAGTTGGCCCGCAAGCTCGGTGCCGAAATCACCGTGGACGCTAAGGAAGAAGATGCGATCCAGACCATCCAGAAGAAAATCGGAGGCGCTCACGGCGCACTGGTAACAGCCGTGTCTCTTCCGGCATTCAAGCAGGCGCTGGGGACACTACGCCGTGGCGGGACCTGCGTTCTGAACGGCCTGCCTCCCGGCGAATTTCCAGTCTCCATCTTCGATCTGGTGCTGAATGGCCAGACCGTGCGGGGCTCGATTGTGGGTACACGCAAAGATCTGGAGGAGGCACTGCAATTTGCCGCCGAAGGCAAAGTGAAAGCCACCATCGAGGAACAGCAATTGGGTTCCATCAACGATATCTTCGACCGGCTGAAAAAGGGCAAGGTCAACGGCCGCATCGTTCTCGATATCGCTGGACAGCAAGGTGCCAAGAAATTTGAGAAGGAGGGCGAACTAGTCGGCGCTCTCTGATTCACCCTGGCGATATAAGCAAGAGGCGGAGATCGTAGCTCGAACTGTGTGAGCTGGGATATCCGCTTTCTTTCTTTACGCTTGCCAGCATCACTCGCAGTGGTGATGGCGCTCACCGACTCTCATCCTCGGACGAGTTATCTTCGCACCGTCCGCGGAATCATCATTTCTTAACCGTTGCAGAAAAGGAGATATTTATCATGGCAGTTAAGGATCTCGTTAAACAAACATCCGTACAGGAAGCTGTCGACACGCTTCATAAGGGCGGCGTTAAAACAAGGTATCAAAATTTCATCGGTGGCACATGGGTAGCACCGCTGAAAGGCCAGTATTTTACTGACTATAGCCCGATCAACGGCGAGCCGATCTGCGAAATCGCCCGTTCATCGCCCGAAGATGTGGAAAAAGCTCTCGATGCGGCGCATGCCGTAAAAGATCTGTGGGGACGTACAGCACCCGCGATTCGTTCCTCCATCCTGCTCAAGATCGCCGACAAGATGGAAGAAAATCTGGAACTTCTGGCCCTCGCGGAAACTCTGGATAACGGCAAACCGATTCGCGAGACTCGCGCCGCTGACGTTCCTCTTTCCATCGACCACTTTCGTTACTTCGCCGGCTGTATCCGCGCCGAGGAAGGCACGGTGGGCGAAATTGACAACGACACCATCGCGTATCATTTCAAGGAACCGCTGGGCGTTGTCGGTCAGATCATCCCGTGGAATTTTCCGCTTTTAATGGCGGCCTGGAAACTCGCGCCCGCCATCGTGGCCGGAAATTGCGTGGTAATCAAACCCGCGTCCAACACACCTCTCAGCCTGCTGGTGCTGGCAGATTTGATTGCGGACTTGCTGCCACCCGGCGTCTTGAACGTAGTCACTGGCCCCGGAGGCGAGATCGGAAAAGCCCTGGCTGGCAATTCCCGTATTGCCAAAATCAGCTTTACCGGTGAAACCACAACTGGACGTCTGATTATGCAGTACGCGTCCGAACCGATCATCCCGCAGACCCTGGAGCTGGGTGGCAAGTCTCCCAACATCTTCTTTGCCGACGTAATGGATGCCGACGATGATTACTTCGACAAAGCGCTGGAAGGCTTCGCTCTATTCGCGTTCAACAAAGGCGAAGTGTGCACCTGCCCGTCCCGCGCTCTAATTCAGGAATCCATCTTCGACAAGTTCCTGGAACGCGCCATTGCCCGCGTGAGTAAGATTAAGGTCGGCAATCCGCTCGATCCCGCTACGATGATGGGACCACAGGTGTCCCGTGATCAACTGGAAAAGATTCTGGGCTACATCCGGATCGGCAAGGACGAGGGAGCGCGCTGCGCCATTGGCGGCGAACAAGCGCATCTCGGTGGCGATCTGGAAAACGGTTATTACGTGAAACCGACCGTCTTTGTCGGCCACAACAAGATGCGCGTCTTCCAGGAAGAAATTTTTGGTCCGGTACTTTCCGTGACCAAGTTCAAGAACCTCGAAGACGCCATCGCGATTGGCAATGACACGGTCTACGGGTTGGGCGCAGGCGTTTGGTCGCGCAACGGCACGACCGCCTACCGCGTGGGCCGTGAAATCAAGGCCGGCCGCGTGTGGACCAACTGCTATCACCTGTATCCAGCGGGTGCGGCGTTTGGCGGCTACAAGCAGTCCGGCTTCGGCCGCGAGACGCATAAGATGATTCTCGACCACTATCAACAGACCAAGAACCTGCTGGTAAGTTACAGCCCGAAGGCGATGGGATTCTTTTAAACAACTTTGAGCTGAATGTTTTTCGCAGGGCGGGTTCATCGCACTCGCCCTGTTTTTTTTTTGCAGCTTTCTTACTGGTCCTCAGCCGCGATGGTCTGCGCGCCTTCTTCGTCTCCGCGAATCAAGCCGAATTTCTTTAGTTTGTAGCGAAGCGCGTCGCGGCTGATGTCTAGCAGTTTGGCAGCGTGGGTTTGGTTGCCGTTGGCTTGGCGCATGGCTAGCTCGACCATGGCATGCTCGACCTCTTCGAGTGACGTTCCGCCTTCGGGGATATAGAGGCGCGGCAGGGTGCGGCCGTTGGGCAAGGGGTGTCCGCCGTCGGTGGGGGAGGTTCGTTCGAAGACGGTGCGGCCACCGGATTCGCCGACCGAGAAGGGCAGATACAACGGGCGCAGAAGAGGTTCGTCCTCGAGAATCATTCCGCGCTCGATGGTGTTCTTGAGCTCGCGAACATTTCCTGGCCAATTATGACCGAGAATAAGACGGCGCGTGTCGTCGGTGATGCCGCGAACCGACTTCTTGAACCTGCGGTTGTAGCGGTCGATGAAGAACTCGACCAAGGGCATAATGTCTTCTTTGCGGTCGCGCAGCGGCGGAATGAAGATGGCAATAATAGCGAGCCGGTAATAAAGATCCTGGCGGAACTGGCCTTCGCGGACGGCTTTTTCGAGATCGCGGTTGGAAGCGGCGATGACGCGCACGTCGACCTGCATGTCTTTGATTCCGCCGACGCGGCGGATGACCTGGTCTTCGAGCACGCGCAGAAGCTTGGCTTGCAGCAGAGGTGACAGTTCGCCGATTTCGTCGAGGAAGAGCGTACCGCCGTCGGCCGCCTCGAACAAGCCCTTCTTCATCTGCTTGGCGTCGGTGAATGCGCCTTTTTCATGGCCGAAGAGTTCGGCTTCCATCAGCGTTTCGGGGATGGCGGAGCAGTTGATGGCCACGAAAGGTTTCTGCTGGCGCGAACTTTCGTAGTGGATGGCTTTGGCAATGAGATCCTTGCCGGTGCCGCTCTCGCCTTGAATCAGAATAGTGGTGGCTTCGCTGGACGCAACTTTGCGGACGAAGTTCATCAACTCGGTCATCTTCGAAGAAACGCTTACGACGCTGTCGTAGCCTGATCCGCGGCGCACCTCACTGCGCAAGGCCTGGACCTCGGTGCGCAGGCTGGTGGCTTCGAGAGCGTTCTTGATGGTGACGTGAAGCTCGTCGAAATCGACCGGCTTGCCGACGAAATCATAGGCGCCGAGCTTGAGCGCGGCTTTGACGTCATCGAGCTGAGGATCGGCGGTAATCATGATGACGGCGCGGGCGTCGCCACTTTTCTTGAGTGCATCCAGAACCTCGATGCCACTGAGGTCAGGCATGCGCACGTCGAGCAGGACGAGGTCGGGGGTTTCATGTTGCGCGAGCTTGAGCGCGGGGACGCCGGAATCGGCCTCGATGACGTGGTAGCCCCACTCTTCGCACTTCTGGCGGAGCGACCAGCGGACGAGGCGCTCATCGTCCACGACCATGATTTTCTCCGCGGGCATCGGTGTTTAATTTACTACGAATGGGCGGGGAGTGCTGTAGTGAGCTTATTGGATGGAGTGCCGGACCGGACTAGGAGGCCGCGATCGGAGCGGCGGACATGTGAAATGGCAGAAGCACGGTGAATGTGCTTCCCTTCCCTACAGCGCTGCTGACTTCGATGCGACCGTGATGATCTTCCACGATGCGGTGGGCGAGAGAAAGGCCGAGACCGGTGCCGCCACCCTTGGTGGTAAAGAAGGGGCGAAAAATGTTGGGCAGGTTCTGAGGCGGGATGCCCCTACCGGTGTCGCTGACCAGCACGCTGGCGCAATCGTCCCGCGAGCCGATCTCCACATGAACAGTGCCCGCGCCCTCCATGGCCTGGACTGCATTCAGGAGGAGATTCAGAAGCACCTGATGGACCTGATCGCTATCGTGCTCAACTTCGGGGAGATCGTGGGCCTTCTGCAGTTCGATCTTGATTGGCCTGGAGAGCACCTGTTGGCGAGCCAGCATGACGGCGTGTTCCACGGTGGTGTTGAGGTTGCTGAGGCGAACCTCCGGATGGCGTGGGCGCGCGGTTTCCAGAAGATCGGTCAAGGTGCGACTGATGCGGCCAATTTCGAGGCGAACATCTTTGACGACGGCCCGGGCGGGGCTGGTTGCAGGTAGATCGCGACCGACGATCTCGATGACTCCGGCGATTCCGGCGAGCGGGTTGCGAATTTCGTGGGCCAGACCGGTGGCCAACTCGCCGAGGGTTGCCAGGTGCTCGGCGCGAGAAATTTGCGTGCGATGCAGGAGTTCGATTTCGGCGCGGCTCTCGCGCAACTGCTGCATCATGTGATTGAAGTTGCGGCCGAGGTCGCCGATTTCGTCGTTGCGCTGGGCGAAGCTGACTGCGGCGTCCAGGTTGCCTTGGCTCACCTGCTCGATTTTTTCCTGCAGTTCGACCATGGGCCGCTGAACAAGGTAGGCGAGGACGAACATGGAGACAGCACAGATTGCGACCGCTCCGGCGCCGGCAAGGATCAGCAGCGCGTGGCGGTCAGGGTCGCGCAGAGATAGTGTCGCTAAAGTGAAGAGCAACAGTCCCCCCAGCAGGACAAGTCCCACCGGCAAGATTGCTTTGAGCTGCCAGTTGACGCGTACGGAGCTCAAGTGGAAATCTTCTTTCTGCGAGGAATGTGTCGGCGAGGATTCCGGGGACATGATGCGCTCGTTTTTCTCCGGCATGCGCGGTCCAGCCGTGGTGTAGGAAGTCTCGGGCAATGGCCGCGACGCTGGGGACTGAGTGCGACTAAGCATAAGCGTGCATTCCGGGCAGCAAATACGTGACGCCGAAGAAAGTGAACATCACTACGGCAAAGCCCAGGATGGCGAAGTAAGCGGCGCGCCGGCCGCGCCATCCGCGGGTGATGCGCATGTGCAGATATCCGGCGTAAACCAGCCAGGTAATGGCCGCCCAGGTTTCTTTAGGATCCCAGCTCCAGTAGGAACCCCAGGTGCGATTGGCCCAGTAGGCGCCCGCCGCGATCATCAGGGTGAGTAAGGGAAATGCGATCGCGATGGTTTTGTAAGTGATGCGGTCGAGTTCGTCGGCGGTGGGCAACATGCGCTCCAGATCGCTGCGACGCCACAGCAGTAGCAAGTACAGCAGCGAGACAAAGACTCCGCTCACCAGGCCCGAGAGAATGAATGGGCTGGCCGCGAGCGAAGTGGGAAATAAACCATCCGCATCGAGCGAAGCATAACGGCCATCACGGGCCCGCAGGACGAAGAAGACCACCGCCAGCACTTGCAGCAGAATGCTCAAGAAGACGGCGCGATTGGCCATGTTGAGAAACGCCCGGTTTTGCGTCTTGCGCCAGACGAGGTAAAGAACCAAGGGTGCAGCCACAGCCGCCAGCACCAGAAGGAGCAGCCAGCCGAGATCGGGAATCACCACGAAAAGTCTGACGCCTCTGGACAGGAACACTTCCGATTTCTCTTCGGGATTCCATGCAATAACGCTAAACCCTCCCCATTTCTCGAACCGGGTCAGCACACCCAAATAGGTTGCGACGCTGAACAAGCTGGTCGCTGCCAGGAAGGTTTCGGTTTTCATCTTGTCCTTGATGAGGAACATCATGGCCAAGGCAAAACTCAGGGCGCATGCGGCGTAGGCCAGCATGGCCAGCGTGACGTGCACGTGCAGCCAGGTCGATTGCAGGGCCGGCATTAGCGGATGAACGTCAGTGCGCAGCAACTGCATCAGGACGACGCCCACGATGGCGACCGGCATGGTGACCGTGCCGATGATCTTCACTTTGAATTTCTTCTCGGCGATCAGGGTAAGCGCAGCGAGAGTCCAAACGAACATGAGCAGCATTTCGTAGATGCTGGCGAACGGGGGATGTCCCGCCTCATACCAGCGATGCGCCACCGCACCGGTGTTGGCGATTAATCCCGCCCATGTGGCCAGTGAGGCGTAGCGAATGTAAGCCGGGGTTCCGGTGATTCCGAAAGCGAGATAGAGCGTGCCTGCGCCCGAATAAAAAATGAGGGCCGCATAGAGCAGGTTGGAATCGTTGAGCAAGTTGCCGCTCTTCACCACGTTCAGGAATGCCATGAACAGCAGGAAAGCCACTCCTAATCCAACCGCGACCACCAGGGTGGTGCCGGTGACTGCTGGCGGCTGTTCGACGGTTGCACGTGCCATAAAACATCCTCCCTTGCCGGAAATTTATTTCCCGGCGAGTACTGCCGCAGGCGCCTCGGCACCTGCCTCTACTGAAATCTTGAGTTCGGATTCGATCTTTTCCACCAGTTCGCGGAAGCGATGCTCGAAGGCATCTTTATTCTTATTAGCGGTTCCGCCGATCCAGAGTTGCAATTGGCCGCGAGCGTCGCGCACGGGCGCGATCCAAATCCGCATGTGCACCAGGTAGAACACGACTACCAAGCCGAAGCCCATCACGAGCACGCCTGCCCAAACCGCCCATTGGCCGGGCTCATGCGAAACTTCGAGGCCTGTGAAGTAGGCCATCTGCACATCTTTGCCTTCGAACGTGTAGGGCGAAGACTCGTTCTGCTCGAGGCCGGGGATTGGCGGCAGCCAGACATTAATCGATTGACCGGATTTTTTGGATTCCAGCACTAGATGGGCTGCTGGATTTTCCAATTCGTTGGAGCGGGCATAAACGTGGCCATCGCTCACCACGTAGTCGGGAATGAACTCGGCGAGCCGGAGGGTAGTATCAGCGTCAAGCGGGAGGGTCTCGTCCAGACCAATTGTGAGGTCCTTCGCGGATTGGCCGTCGCGGGGAGTTGCGGTGAGCGTTAGTCTGTCGAGCTTTCCGGTTTTGCCGTAGCTTGCCTGATAAAAGCGCACGCCACCATAGACCAGCGGTTCGTTGACGACGATTTGCTTGCGTAGGACAACCTTGCCGTTTTTCAGAACAGCCAGATCGGACCACCAGCGCTTCGGAGAGCCATCGGCATAATTTTCCTGGCCAGCGCCGTCACAGCGGACAGCAAAAGGCAGATTGCGTGCGCTGCCGTTTTGCGGCTTCACCTGGCTTGATTGTTCTCCGCGAGTTAGTGTGAGGAAGCCGCGCCAGCCGAAGAGGGCATCGATGTTGCCCCCCAGAAGAATCAGAAGCAGGCTGGTGTGCACGATATAAACCGCCAATTCAGAGATGCGGTTGCGCTCTCCGAACAACGAAAAGCTGTTCTCCCGCACGATGCGCTCGGGATGGAAGGCCGCCTTTTTCAATACTCGGTCGGCCACGCTCAAAGCCGCTTCTTCATCTTTAACGGGAATCAACTTGTGGAGGGGCAGAGCGTTGCGAAAGCTCTCGTCGGGACTTTTACAGGGACGAGAAAAAAATCTCCAGGCATTGGGAAAGCGCTGAACCGAAGCGGCGATAATGCTGAGGCTGACGAGGCTCAGCAACAATACGAACCACCAAGAGTGGAAAACGTCAGTGAGCCGGAGTGCGTCAAGCACGCGCAGCACTTGCGGCGAGTAGGCGCGCTGCATCTCGTCGGCATCCGTGGCGGGACGCTGCAGAATTACGGTTCCCGCCGCCGATAAGATGACTACGAGAATAAGCAGAATGACGCCGGTCTTGATTGCACCGAGGGTTTGCCAGATTTTCCGAGGTACGGATGCGGCCATGTCTTTACCCCCTTCTGCCCGGTTAGAAAAGCACGTCGCGCGCCATTGCCGGGAGAATTGGCCAAGTCGTTGAAATCACTGATCAAAATTCAATGTACTGTGAGGTCTTGCCGAAGCGATTGTGAGGCATATCACACAGCGAGGGGGAGTTGTGCGGAAATTTCGCGCAGGGAGGTGCAGCGGCCAGTGGTTAGTGATCAGTGGCCAGCAAGCCTTCATGGTCTCAGCACAGGCAACTGACCACGGATCATTGGCCACTAAAACTATGCGCCATTTTGACCATTTCACTGTGGGATAAGCCTCCAATCTGATGAAGGTTGCAACAGTTGGAATCTCCGAACGGGTCGATTTCGACTCCCAAGTCACTATGTTGCAATCTGTTGCGCAGATTATTCAAAAATCCGGCGCGGCGGACAAATAAGGCGAGATGCGTGCAAAAGGAAGTGCGGAGGAGTAGGAACCGTGGCGCTGAAATCATCCAAATCGAATTCGCGCACGGGTCGCACGTTCAGCGCGCTGAGCTGTTTTCTCTTAGTGCTCCTTGTTGGACGCGCATCGGCGGCAAAGCATCCGGTACCGCTCGATCCGAAGGCAGATCCCGCGACCTGCCTGGCATGCCATGAGGACAAAACCAAGGGCAAGTCCGTCCATTCGGCGATTGCGATGGGTTGCCTGAGTTGCCACGAGATTCGGGTTAACAAAGACATCACCCACGTAAAACTGATCACGGCCACGCCTTACAAGCTTTGCCTCACCTGCCACAGCGACAAAGATTCGACGCAGATCAAGGGACGGGTTCACCCGCCAGCGGTTCGCGATTGCCTCACCTGCCACGATCCGCATACTTCCGACAACAAGAACCAATTATTGAAGCTGACCTCGGGCGACAAGAAGGACAATCTCTGCCTCACCTGCCACACGCAGGGAACGAATGTTCCGGAGGGCGGCAGCCGGCACGCCGCACTCGACATGGGCTGCGATACCTGCCACACCGTGCACAAGACGGGGGAGCGGGGCAAGCGCGAATTTGATTTTCACCTGACCAAGGACGCTCCCGCGCTGTGCATCGATTGTCACGATACCAGGGATGCCAGTCTGATCAAGGCTCACCAGGGACAGCCCTTCGGAACGGCGGATTGTCTCACGTGCCACGATCCGCACCAGTCGAAAGCTCCCAAGCTGATGCAAGCGTTCCTGCACGATCCTTTTGCGTCGAAGCAGTGCGATATCTGCCACCAGCCAGCTAAGGACGGCAAAGTCGTCCTGACACAGGCCAGCGCCAAGGAAATATGCGTCACCTGCCACGCCGACAATGCCGAGCAAATCGAGAAGGCGAAGGTGCAGCATCCGGGCGCGGCCGGCGATTGCACCGACTGCCACGATCCGCACGCCGGCCGCTCGCCCGGATTCCCCAAGCCAGACGCGGTTTCGGTTTGCCTGGGCTGTCACAGCGAGCAAGCGGACGAGGGCAAGAAACAGCATGTGCACCAGCCCGCGTTCGAGCAGGGATGCGCCACTTGCCACGACCCGCACGGCAACGATAACGAGCATCTGCTGCGGGCAAATGCTCCCAACACGCTTTGCCTCGAGTGCCACGGTCCCAACCCCAAGCCGCAGAAGCTGGAAGGTGAGCACATGGTCGCCATCTTCGGCGGCAAGGTGAAGTTGCCGGAAAACTACTTCGCCAAGGTACCGATTCTGCCGCTGGAGTATGGCTTGGGCCATCCGGTGGAACGGCATCCGGTCTCGGATCTGGTGGATCCGAAGGATCGCACCCACGTCCTCATCCCCTTGAATTGCCTGACGTGCCATCAGCCGCACGCTTCGGCGCAGGCCGATCTGCTGGTCAAGGATCAGGCCAACAACATGGATTTCTGCCACAGCTGTCACAAGGGTCTGATCGGCCCTAAACAAGGAAGCGCTCCTGCGCCAGGAGTCAGCCCCGCGCCAGGAATTCCAAAAGGAGTGAAGTAGATATGCCTGAGCTTAACCAAAATTCGATGCGCAGAACATCATATATATATGTTGCGGCGGCGCTGCTGGCGCTGCTGGCCGTCACTTGGGCTTCCCCGGCTATTGCCGGCGATCAGAAGAAAGCGGCAACGCCCGCTAAGCCAACTGAGGCGCCCAAACTCGATATTTCGAACATCGTATGGCCGCAACCGCCTGCTATCGCGCGGCTCAGGTATCTGGATTATTTCTCTGCCCAGAAGCCGGAGCCGGTGAAGGAGAAAACGAAAGTCGAGAAAAAGTCGTGGATGGACCGCATGGCCGGCATCAGCCCCGACGACGCGGCCAAGAAAGCCGGCACCAAGCCCCGCTTTGAGCTCGGAACTCCTTACGGCATGGCGGTGGATTCCAAGGGCATGTTGTACGTAGCTGATACGAAGGTGGGCGCGGTGTTTATTTTCAACCCCGAGAGCCGCGATACCGGGTTTATCAAGCATGGCATCGATGCCAAGTTCGGCCGGATTTTTGGCGTGGTGATCGACGATGCGGACCGGCTTTTCGTCTCTGACGGCCAGTACAATCACGTGCTGGTTTTCAATCCCAACCACAAATTGGAGGGCGCGTTCGGTGAAGGTACGATGAACGATCCGGCAGGGCTTGCTATCGATGAGGAGAATCGTTTTCTTTATGTGGCGAACACCGGGACTGATCAGGTGCTGGTTTACGATGCCGATACTTTCAAGCTGCTGCGCAAGATCGGGACCGCCGGCAAGCAACACACACTCACCACGCCCGGCGATTTTTCTTCGCCGACTAATGTTGCCGTGGATAAGGACGGCAACCTCTTCGTTTCGGATACTCTGAACGACCGGGTCGAGGTGTTTGACGCGGAAGGAGTTTTCGTTCGGGCGTTCGGCAAGAACGGCGATGGTCCTGGCGAGTTCGCACGTCCCAAAGGTATTGCTGTCGATTGCGACGGCCACGTCTGGGTCGCCGACGCGATGACGAACCGGCTGCAGGTTTTTACTCCGGAGGGTGATTTACGCCTTGTCATCGGGGGATTCGGCATGCTGCCGGGAGAATTCCAGGCGCTGACCGGGGTCACTATCGACAAGCTGAACCGCGTCTTCACCAGCGAACAACTCCTCGGCCGGGTGCAGATGTTCCGCTACATCACCAACACCGAGGCGCAGGCGGAATATGATCGCCGCAAGGCGGAAGTGGCGAAGAAGGCGGCCCAGACGCCGACTGACGACAAGAAGCCGGCGGCGCCGATTACAGCCCCAGAGACGCCGAAACCGGTGCCGCCGACGGCGGCGCAGGCTGCGCCCGCAGCCGTCAAGGCGCAGTAGCAGGGTTGCGGACAGGGTGTGTCGATCGAAGAGCGCTTTGGTCCCGCGCGATACTTTGTCGTCCCCAGCTTGCTTTGTTCCCGAAGCGTAGCTTGTCATCCCATAGCAAAGCGAGGGACCGTGGTTCTTACCTGCACCTGCGGTATGAGTAGGTGCAGGCAAACACCAAGGTCCCTCGCTTTGCTCGGGATGACAAGCTGTGTTTTCTGGTGGCAAGCTATGTTTTCTGATGGCAGTCCACGTTTTCCGACGGCAGTCTAGGTTTCCCGTGGCAGCGTAGGTTTTCTGAGCATTTCCGCTCCTTACGCCCCTTCTGATCCGGGTGCGCCAGCTTACCCTCGTGGCTTCTAGCACTTGCGTCATTTCACCAACCCAGTGTGGGAGAAGGCTCATTTAAGGCTCGGAATGGCACCTGTGGAGATTTGCAGCAATCCTCTCATTAGAAGGAACTCATTCTGTTGCAATAGTTTACAGACCAGGTAAAAGATTCACCGTTGCCAACGATAAGGTGACGGTCGTGCAAATGGAACAGTGTCATAAGAGTACGAAGTCGAATAAAGGCATTCATTTTGAGGAGGAAATTAGATCATGAAACGCGCAATGCTAGTAGTCCTCTTCGCCATACTCGCAGTCGGTCTGGTGGGGATGGCGTCGGCACAAACTTTCATACCCAACAATGACGTGTTGGGCGCACACAACAACGGCGGACGTGGCTGCGCGGGCTGCCATGCTCCCCACAGCGGCGGAGCCGGCAGCGGCGGCGACCTGGTCGCCGGCAGCGGCATCACCAGCAAGGGCGGCAACGAAGGCGATTACCACCTTTGGGGCCAGGACGTATCGTTGATCACCCAAGAAACACTGCAATTCGGCGGCGGCTTTAACACCGGCGGCGCAGGCTACACCGTGAACTTTGGTGGACCGACGCAGTGGTATAGCTCTTCACCCCCAGTCATCTCCGGTATCGCGATTTGCTTGAGTTGCCACGACGGCAACGTCTCCAAGGGCGCGATGATGATGAATCAGTCCTACGAGCAAGCGTGGGGCCTGCTCCCCAACGGCGGCTCTCTGCACGCCACCAACGGTGCGCTGTACGGCACTACCCCGATTCCGACCCTGCTCGGCAACGATGGTGGAACGCCTGGCGATTACCTCAACGATCACCCAGTGGGACCGAATGCGAACGTCAACGGCCTCAGCTATCCGCAATCGCTGGCAGCTTACGGCCTGACCTATACGGTCTCCGGCACTACAATCACCTGGACCGCAGCCAACCAGTATGCAACGTTTGTTACCAACTACGGCATGCCGGCTATTAAGTCGCTGGTGGTAGACACCACGAACCAGGTGCCTTATGTGGTTTGCACCACCTGCCACAACCAGCACCAGATGAACGTATATCTGTCCACCGCCGGAACGCCCATCGCGGGCAACTCCGCTGGCAGTTATGCCACGTACTTCTTCGTCAACGCTCCTTACAACCCAGGCGCAGCCTGGACTCCGACAGCAGCTCCTTCGACCACGCAGTTCTGCCGGCAGTGCCACTTTGGCGTTGCGAACGAGGCTTTCGGCGTCACAGCCGTCGGGACCGCGTTCTAACTGTTCGCTTGATGAGGGGGGAGAAGTTCTCTCCCCTCAGTTCTTAAACTTGGTCATTCGGTTAGCTGGTTAAAACGACAAGAACAAAGATTAACCAGGTAACCAAATCATCAAGCAGATCGACTGGGGTGGGGCGCCACTGGAACTACGAAGCCCCCGGAAGTGAGAACGAAATTGAAAACCACAAATTACAAACTGCAGATTCTAGGCGTAGTCCTTCTGGCGATTTCTCCGGCGCTGGCCCAGGTCGCTGCGCATGATCCGACGCCGGTGAAGCCATTGGTTGCGGCGAATGCCGCGCCGACCGCAACGCCAGCTGCAAGTCCGGGCGTGGCGCCGTTGATGCAAGTCAAGAACAAGCCGGTGGTGCGGATTAATGGTACGGAGCTGACGGACCGCGATCTGTTGCGCGAGATGTTTGCCATCTTCCCCTACGCCAAGCAGCACAATGGCTTCCCGAAGGCGGAGGAGGAAAAGATCCGGCAAGGCGCGTTGCGCATGATTGAGTTCGAGGAGCTGGTGTACCAGGAAGCGGTACGACGAGGGATGACGGTGCCTCCGGCAAAGCTGGCGAAGGCGGAATCCGATTTCCGCAAACAGTTTCCCGATCAGGAAACGTTCGATGCGTATTTAAAGATCGAGATGAAGGGCTCGCAGCAAGTGATGCGGCGGCAGATTCGCCGTTCGCTGCTGGTGGACGAATTTTTGAAGGCGGAAGTGCAGGACAAGTCGAAGGTGACGCTGGCGGAAGCGCGAGCTTACTACGAGAAGAATCCGGCTCCGTTCCGTTATCCGGAGAACTTCAGCATCCAGACGATTTCGATTATGCCGCCGGATAAAGCCAGCGACGAGGCAATGAAAGCTGCGCGCAAGAAGGCGGAAGAGGCGCTGAGCCAAGCCAAGGCGACGAAAACCTACCAGGATTTTGGGCTGCTGGCGGAAAAGTATTCGGAAGATGACTTCCACGTGAACATGGGCGACCACAAGGTGGTGGACCGGGACAAATTGCCGCCGGAGATTGTGAAGGCGGCGCAGGCGATGCAAGTGGGACAGGTGAGCGATCTGATTCAACTGGGCAGTTTCTACACTTTCTTCCGCCTGAACGCGCACACGCAGCCCGGCAAGTTGACGTTCGAGCAGGTGAAGGATCGCCTGCGGCAGAACATGGAGAAGGAAAAAAACGAGCGCCTGCGGGCTGGGTTAGACAAGAAGTTGCGACAGACTGCGAAGGTGCAAGAGCTATGAGATGTTCGATCGAGTGATTGCGCGATTGGGCGATTGAATAACCGGCAGGCCACGGAGTGAAAGGGGTTTAAGGTGTGCTGTGGGGACTTAAATATCGATGGTTGGCGGCAGTGGGGCTGCTGTGGGTGCTGTGTGGCGGGGCGGCGGCGCAGGTAGCGATCGGCGATCTGCATGCTACGGCGAACGGGCAACTTTCGTCGGTGTACGCCGGGGATTTCGGCAATCTGGAATCGAATGGGCATTCTCTGGGCTTCGCCGGAACGGGCACCATCACCGGTGATTACTACAATCCAAATTTTCTGTCTTTTAGCCTGCTTCCTTATTACGGGCGTTCGCAGGACAATTCCGATTCGCAATCGATTACTAACGCCAGCGGTTACAGCGGGACGCTCCATCTTTTTGCGGGGAGCCATTTTCCGGGATTTGTGAGCGCCAACCAAACCTGGAACAGCTCAGGAACGTTTGGCATTCCGGACACGGCCGGGCTGACAACCAAGAACAACAATCACGGATTGAACGTGGGCTGGAGCGAACTCATTCCCGATCTGCCGACGGTCTCCATATCTTATGGCGATAACAGCGGGAAGAGTTCACTGCTAGGCAGCGACACCGCGACCAATTTTACGACCCACAATTTCAATGTTGGAAGCACTTACACGCTTGCCGGTTTTTATCTGAACGGCGGGTTTATCCATTTGAACAACGACACGGATATCAACGGACTGGAAAATGGGGAGTCGGAGAGCACAAACGGCTCGTCGAACCAATACCGGCTAAGCGCGCAACGCGGCATTCCCTACAACAACAGCCGGTTTTCGTTGGGACTCAACCGGAGCAGTTATAGCAGCGACGACTCGCTGGGCGGCCAGAGTTATGGCACCACGGACAACGCCACCGCGAACTTGAATATAAGGTTCCCCAGGCTGCCGGTGAATTTTACGGCGACCTACAGCGACAATCTTCTGGGCAGCTTCGAGCAGCAACTGATCAGCAGCGGCCAAGCGCCGATTGCAAGCATCGTCAGTCCGGAATCTCACTCGTTGTCTCTGGAGGCCAGCACTTATTACAACGTTCTGCCACGCTTGGTGGTGGGTGGCTATGCGGAGCGCACAGAGCAATACTACGCTGGACAAAATTTTGGGCTGACGCAACTTGGCTTGAATGTGAACTACAATTTCTTTAAGAAGCTGAAGGGATTGCTGTTTAACGCCGGGTTGGTGGAGAGCGCCAACCAGCAGGGCAACACCAGGATAGGAGCGATCGGCAACGTAAGTTATGACCGGTACTTTGGCAAATGGGAAATTGGGGCCTTCGTTCGCTACGATCAGGATGTTGAAACCCTGCTGGTGATGTACACCACCTCCAGCTTTAATTATGGGGCCAGTATCAAGCACGAGATGAAGCATGACATGCGGTGGGTTGGGATATTCAACTCCACCAAGAGCGCTTTTGAACAGGTGCCCGGGGATGGGAACCACGCCGAGAGCTTCACCACCATGGTGATCTCGCCCAGGGTCACGGTATCGGGAAACTTTACGAAATCGAGCGGGATGTCGATCTTGACTGCGACTGGGCTGGTGGCGACGCCGGTGCCGGCATCGATGGTTTCGCCGGACAATTCGATTGTCTACAACGGCTCAAGTTACGGAGGCAGCTTTGCCGTCAATCCGGTGAAGCACATGGTGGTCAGCACCTCGTGGTCGAGGGCGCTGAGCAATACGGTGAGCCCGCTCCTGCTCTCGAACAATGGATCGACGAACTATTACGGTCTTGCCACGTATCAGTACAGGAAGTTGTTGTTCAGCGCGGGCTGCACCAAGTTCAACCAATCGATCAGTTCTTCCAGCACCCTGCCGAGTATGCTAACCTCCTACTCATTCGGGATTTCCAGATGGTTCAAGGGATTCTAGCCGGGATGTTGCGAGCAACCCCGGGCCGGTGCGGAATTGCCTGCCTCGTTCTGCTTCTACTTTCTCCTGCGTGGGCCGCGAAAAAAACCGATCCCGGCGCGGTATCTGCGCCTCCTGACTTGCTGCTCGAAGGCGGCAGAAAGCTGAGCTTCGAACGCAGCTTCGGCTCCGAAAAAGAAGTACTGGGAAAGCCAAAATTCTGGACCAAGGTTTTGAATGTGGTGGCCGGCGAACCGCAATACCGGATGGTGGTTCGTCCCTATAGCATTGCGGTGGATTCCCACGGGCGGGCGATCGTAACCGACCCGGGGGCTGCGGGGGTCCACATCTTCGACTTCGCGAAGCACAAATATAAGTTCATCGAGCGCAAGGATAAAGAGAAGGATGCGATGCTGGCGCCGCAGTGCCTGGCGCTGGATGCGCAGGACAATATTTATGTGACGGATTCGGACTCGGGGAAGATATTTGTCTTCGACGCGGACGGGAAATACCGACACGCGCTCGGCAGTTTGAAAGGCGGCGAAGGTTACTTCAAACGGCCCACGGGGATTGCGGTGGATTCGGCGGCGCAGAGAATCTACGTAACGGACACGCTGCGGGACAAGATCTTTGTGCTGGATATGCAAGGGCATGTGCTGCAGACCATCGGCAAGCACGGCAATGGCAGCGGTGAGTTCTACTACCCGACGGAGTTGCACCTCGACAACAACAATCTGCTGGTTGTGGACGCGATGAACTTCCGCGTGCAGTGGTTTGGCCGCAATGGCAATGCCGAGGGAGAGTTTGGAAAAATTGGCGATTCGCCGGGACAGATATTCCGTCCCAAGGGCGTCGCCGTGGACTCGGAAGATCACTTGTACATTGTGGACGGGCTTTCGGGCATGGTGCAGGTTTTCGATCGCGAAGGCCGACTGCTTTACTATTTTGGAAAGCGAGGCAGAGCGCTCGGCGAGTTTCAGCTGCCCTCCGGCGTGTTCATCGACCACGACGACCGCGTGTTTGTGGTGGATTCGTTTAACCGCCGCGTGCAGGTGTTTCGCTATCACGGACTACCGAAGCAGGCGCGGGGTGGCCAGTGAAAAACTTAGGGCTCGTCTGCGCTTTGTTTTTCGTCACGGCGGCACTCCATAGTCAGACCCCGCAAGAGGATGTGCTGGGCATTCACAATATGGGGCCGGGAAGCCCGGGGCCGGTCAGTGGAGCATTGCCGGCGTGCCAGTTCTGTCACGCACCGCACTCCGGCCTTAACAGTACCGCCCTGCCGAACCTGCCGCTGTGGAGCCAGACGCTTTCGACGGAACAGAATTACACGCTTTATAGCAGTCCAACAGAGGTGAACCAGGAGCTGGAGCCGACGCTGGGCTCGGCCAGCAATCTCTGCCTAAGTTGCCATGATGGCACGGTGGCGCCGGGAACGAACGTGCCTTACGTCGGTCTCAAGACGAGTGGCGCGATGAATAGCCAGGATTTATTCATCGGCACGCTGCAGGGCATCCATCCTTTTAATTTCAAGCTGCCGCTGAATTGCGCCAACGACAATCTGCTGTCGAGTCTGTGCAGCGGAAGCACGGGCAATCCGGCGGTGCAGTTGATTGCCGGCAATGTGCAGTGCAACAGCTGTCATAACCCGCACGTTCAGGCTATCGATCCGGTGGCGCAGAATTTCCTGGTGATGAACAATGCGAACTCGGCGATGTGCCTGGCTTGTCACGTGAGCGAACCCTCCGACATAACCGCGATCCGCGCTCAAATGGCGGCAGGAGCCGCGGCGAGTGCAGGAACGGCGAGTACAGGTACGGGGATCGGCCGCACCTCGACAAATCAATATAATCCGTTCACTTACTGGCGGCAGAGCATTCATGCGATGGCCGCTCACAGGCTATCCAAGACCTCTAAGGTAGGGCCGTATAGCACGGTGAATCAGAATGCGTGCCTCTCCTGCCATACACCGCACAATGCTCCGGGTGGGCCGCAGTTGCTGAGCGGACCGCTGCCGGTCATTCCGAATATGGACGCGGCGACGCAGGACTGCATTACTTGCCATAACGGCGGCACTAACCTTACGCCCGCAATTCCCAATGTATTCGGGGAGTTTGCCAAGACTGGCCATCCGTTTCCGGCGGGAATTAATAAACACAGCGAGGAAGAAAGCGTTGTGGTCAAGAATGACCGGCACGCTACTTGCGTCGATTGCCACAACCCGCACGCGTCGCAGCAGACCGGTACCTTTACGTCGACCGCGATTCGGCCATCACAGAACGGCGTCATTGGGGTCAGCGCGACGGATGGCACTACTGAGGTGAATCCTGCCGTCAATCAATATGAGAACTGCCTCCGTTGTCACGGCACGAGTACGGGCAAGCAGACATTAGCGGCTTTCGGCTACGCACCGCTGCGGGCGACTACCAGCGGCGACCCGCTGAATCTTCTTCCCCAGTTCGGTATTACGGCGACATCGAGCCATCCTGTAATGCACGAGAGCAAGAGTCCGCTGCCCCAGCCGAGCTTGCTGAAATTCATGTTGAATCTGGATGGGCGCACGCCGGGGCGGCCGATCACGGCGCGCCTGCTTTGCACGGACTGCCACAACAGCGACGACAATCGCGAATTTGGCGGCAGCGGACCGAATGGACCGCATGGTTCGCAGTACTCGCATATTCTGGAGCGGCGTTATGAGTTCAGCCAAGTGGCGCCGGGACTGCCACCTGCGGCCGGTCCAGGAACGGCGGTGCAGAATCTTCTTCCCGCAATCCTCGACCCCGCTTCGGGCGGACCTTATTCCTTGTGCGCCAAGTGTCACGACCTGAACAACATCGTTTCCAACGCGAGTTTCAGCAAACACTCGCTTCATATCAATGCGGGATTTTCCTGCTCGGTGTGCCACACGGCTCATGGCATGGAGGCGAACTCATCGAATGTTTCGGGTGAGCGCATGGTGAATTTCGATTTGAAGGTTGTGGCCGAGAATGCCACCGCAAGTGCTGCCGGTTATTTTCATTCTCCTATCTCCTACAATCGCGGCAACAATACGTGCACACTCACCTGCCACAATTACAGTCACAACGCTGATGGCACAGTGACACCCGCGGTTAGCCCTAAAGCGCCTGCTAGCGGGAAACATTGAGGAGCATGGCTCCTGCATTGAAGCTGAGCTGCGCGTAGATGTGGAGCGAGCTCAGCCAAGGAGCAAGCCTCGATCCGAACCTAATGAACGGCAGGAGTTAGCCGCAGGCTCCCTCAGGATCTGAAGCCCCGCATCTTTATTGGCTCACAGCCTTGGCTCTCGGCAGCGTGGATGAAGGCGTGCCTTACCCGAGCAGTTGTGAGATAGCTTCGAGATAAGCAGCTTACTGAAGCGGCTTTGCTGTTGTCCCCGGTTTTACGCCGGAATGCTTTTGCGCCTGGGCTATGAGTTCCTCGACTTTGTCTTTACCTTCGTAGTTCGGATTCGTGTCGAGCAATTTCTGCCAGGTGGCGACGGCCTTGGAGATATCCATCTTGCCCTGCCACTCGACGATACCCATATTGAATAATGTGCTGGCCTTGTTCGGTTCATAGGTAAGCGACTTTTGGAATTCCTCGATGGCGGCGTCGGGGTTGCCGGAGTACCAGTAGGCGGTCGCCATGTCGGTACGAGCGCCGGTGTTGGCAGGCTCTAGCTTCAGCGAGCGCTGGTAGTAATCGATCGACGTGGGGAACAGGTGAGCGTCATAGTAGATGTCACCGATGTTTTCCAGAAGTTTGGGGTTGTTCGGATCTGCCTTCAGCTTCTCGAGCAACGGCGCAGCCTGAGTGTCGGCCATTTGCTGCATCTGAGCTGGAGTCGGCACTGGGGCGTCGCCGTTCGCATTTCCCATGCCGGGCGCCGATGCGCTTGCGGTCTGAGCCACGGCTGCCGCGGGGCTCTGAGAGCCGCGGATGAACCAGCCGGCGGCGATTCCTACCAGAAGGCAGATGACCGCGAGCACGTAAGCCTGCACGGTGGTCCATTGCTCGATAGCATTGGTTCGATTTGTGTCTGTCATTTTGCTCAACGCTCCTTCAGATATCGTTTCACTCGCTGGGCGGAAGCCGCCGCAAGGTAATCTTTCTCAATTCGGCCGCTAACTCTTGCCCTTCTTCTGGACGTCGGCCATCAGTTTCTGTACCGTGGCTTTGCGGTCTGCGCTCAGTTGCGGATTCGACTTCAACAACTCCCGCCAGGCATCCAGCGCTCCCTGGCTATCCTGTTTTGCCTGCCACTTGATCATGCCGAGGTTGAACAACGAGTTGGCATCCTTGGGATCGTAGTGCAGGCCCTGCTGAAGTTGGCTGATTGCCCCGTCCGCATCACCATCGTAGAACAGGCACGAAGCCAACTCGGTGCGAATGGCGATATTCTTGGGCTTAACCTGCAGCGCCTTAGCGTAGTAGCCGGCGGCTTCATGGAACTGATGGGTAGCTTTGTACAGGCTTCCGACCTGGATGAGCAGATCGCTGTTGCTGGGATCGCCTTTCAGTTTCGCAAGGAGCGGCTCCGCCTTCTTGTCGGCCATCTGTTTCATTTCATCGAGGGTGGGCATGTGTCCGCCCATGGCGCTTGTGGGGGTGGGCGGAGGAACAACCGCCGGAAGCATCGCCGCAGCTTGGACGGGCACTGCGGGCGATTGCGATCCGCGGAAAAGATAGCCGATTGCCAGGCCTATCAGCAGGCAAAGAACTGCCATCGCGTAGACGTGTTTCGCCTGCCAACCGGATTCGCCTTTTGCCTGTTGCAGTGCTTCCCTTGACATTCGTGCTCTCTCCTTCGATTTGCGCGGTTCCTCAGACCCCTGGAAGTTTGCCCGGTTTGTCGGCCCAACCTCCACCGTGCCTAGGTTAAAGGGGTTAGAGCGGGAGGACAGCATGCGCGGTCACAGGCAAATGTGACGTGGATCACACAGGCAGAGTGGCTGGATTTCGTGGAAATTGCCAGCGCAAGGGAATTTACCGATCGGCCGGTACATCTAATTAGTTAGAGGCGAATTGAACTGAGGGCCTAGCGCTGACGCTCCTGCTTTACAGGCACGCGAGTTCCGGGCTAGATTCTAAGAACCGTTAGCTTGAGGTCTGGAGTGGTTTTATGCCTTCTCGCCCCGATCACGGAGAGAGCGTTTCCCGTCTTTCGGTCAAGACGATGGCTGATGCTCTGCTATCCAACGACTTGCTTGAGGCCCTTCCGGATGCCATTGTCGCCGTCGATAGCGACGGGACTATTGTTCAAGTCAACTCCCAGGCTCAGGAGCTATTTGGTTATGCCCGTGAGGAATTAGTTGGCCAGAAAGTTGAAATGCTGGTGCCGAATAGCTATCGCGCCCAGCATCGCCACCATCGTCAGACTTTCGCCGAGGCCCCCAAGATGCGGCAAATGGGAGCAGATCTGGATCTCTATGGGAGACGGCGTAATGGCTCGGAATTTCCGGTAGAAATAGCCCTGAGTCCTATCTCCACGGAGAAGGGATCGTTCGTCCTGAGCGCGATCCGTGACATCAGCGATCGCAAGAGAATCGCGGAAGAGCTGCGAAGAGTGAATGAAGAGCTGTATCGCAGAACAACCGAGCAGCTTGGCGAATACCGGTCCAGGCTGGCTTCGATTATTGATTCCTCCGAAGATGCAATCTTAAGCAAGAATCTCGACGGCACCATTACGAGTTGGAATCGCGGCGCTGAACGGATGTACGGTTACATGGCGGAACAGGTTATCGGAAGGCACATATCCCTTCTAGCCCCACCTGACCGTGCAGATGAAATCTCGAACATACTTCAGAAAATCGTGGCAGGAGAGAGCGTCGATCACTTTGAATCGGTGCGACTCACGAAGGAAGGACTACACCTGGACGTCTCCATTTCTGTGTCACCCTTGCGCAATGCCATAGGCGAGGTCGTGGGAGCGTCGGTGATTGCGCGCGACATCACGGCGCAGAAACGGTCCGAGGCCCAGCTTCGTCAATCGCAAAAAATGGAAGCTATCGGCCGCCTTGCCGGCGGTGTGGCGCACGACTTCAACAATATTCTGGGCATTGTTAATGCGTGCACGGAATTTCTGCGGGACCGCCTCGATCCCGCCACCGAACCTTCGGTCTACGTGGAGAACATCAGGAAAGCAATCGATCGAGGCAAGGCATTGACCCGGCAGTTGCTCACCTTCAGCCGCACGTCGGCAATTCAGCCGCAACTGCTCGACATGAACGATCGATTGAAGGACATTGGCAAACTGCTGCGCCCGCTGCTGGGAGACGATATCGAGGTCGTAATTGTGTCAAAGTCACCATCGGCGGTGATTGAAGCTGACCCCGGCCAGCTCGACCAAATCGTGGTCAACCTCGCGGTGAATGCGCGCGACGCGATGCCCCGGGGCGGCAAGCTTATTCTGGAAGCTGGGCCGGTGACAATCGATGAGGCTTACGCCGATCAGCGTCAGGCCTTTACGGCAGGAAAATATATACAGCTCGCGGTAAGCGACACCGGCTTCGGCATGAACGAAGCCACTGTATCACGCATTTTCGAGCCCTTCTTCACCACCAAAGAGATTGGCAAGGGAACCGGCCTGGGATTGGCCACGGTCTATGGCATTGTCAAGCAGAGCGGGGGCCACATCCTGGTCTACAGTGAACCGGGACAAGGGACGACGTTTAAGATTTATTTCCCCAGCGCGGATCATAAGATCGGGCTTGCGTCCAAAACTGACGCGGAAACGGTTGGCCCTAAACGGCACGGGAACACAATCCTGCTGGTCGAAGATGACGAAATCATGCGCGGTCTGACTCGCCAGCTCTTGCAGGAACACGGGTACAGCGTAGTGGAAGCAGATGATGGGAAGTCTGCGCTGGAGTGCGTGCAGTCTCATCAGGGCCAGATTGATTTGTTGTTGACCGACGTGGTGATGCGGCGCATGAGCGGTCCTGAATTGGCCGAGCGCCTGAGCGTGTCGCACCCGACTCTGAAAGTCGTCTATATGTCAGGTTATACAGGCGAGCTGATGACGAATCGGGAAGTCCTGAAGCCAGGGGTAACCCTGCTGGAAAAGCCCTTTACCCGCAAATCTCTTCTGAATACGATCCACACCACGTTAGGGTGAGGCGTGCTGATCTGGAACCCGGTGTTTGCGACCTGGTGTTTAGGAGTTGGTGCTTAAGATCACCGTGCAATGCCTCCGGCAACCCTTCGACCGGTGATGAGGATCACACATCGGTGTGGGAAAGCACCCATCTATTGGGGAACAATTTCGGCCTTTAGGCAGTCACTGCGGAAGTGACGAATAAGGCTAATGGTCCTGTTTTGTGCAGTTTAAGGTGGATCTGACCCAGATCCGGCGCCCCCGAGAAGAGTGGCTAGGGAGTTGCCCTAGTATAAGCGCGACCGGAGACAACCCTAATGGCCACACATCTCGTAAACCACGTCCAGAGATTTGCATCGCTAGACAAAACTTTCTGCGACCTGCCTCCAGCGGTAGCTGAGGCTTTGGAGCACGAATCCCTTACTACGACCTATCCCACGGGAGCCGTATTGTTCGCCGAAGGGCAGACCCCGCGCGGAGTGTTCATCGTGCGTCGAGGCAAGGTGAAGCTTTCTATTTGCGGCAGCGACGGCAGAACGTTGATTCTGCGAATGGTCGACCCAGGTTTGTTATTGGGAGTAGCCGCAGTGGTTTCCGGATGTACTTACGAAGCCACGGCCGAGACCCAGGAACCGAGCGAGATCAGTTTCCTGCGCCACAGCGATTTGCTGCGGCTCATGCGCCTTCACGGCGAGCTAGCCCTGTGGGTGACGCAGCAGATCAGCGCGGATTACGCCTCTACCTGCCGCGAAATCCGCGATCTCATCCTCTCCGATTCGGCCAGTGAAAAGCTGGCTCGCCTGCTGGTGGGATGGCTCGACCAGAATGCGGAAGCCAGAAATCCCAGCCAAATGAAGCTGGCTCTGACGCACGAAGAGATCGGTCAGATGATCGGCACATCCCGCGAGACGGTGAGCCGTTTGTTCGCAGGTTTCAAGAAGCAGCGACTTATCCAGCAGAGCGGCTCGACTTTAGTGATTCCCAGCCGCGTTGCTTTGGAGTCCCTTATAACCGCCTAGACGACGAGACCGTACGACGGGGCCGCACCTCCCGGCGCCGTCGGACGATAGGCATCGCTCAGCGAGGCATGGCGACGCCGGATTTTCCTCCTCAACCAAGACCATCTCCACCTAGAACGATATCCGGCAGCTCGGCGAGCGTAGCGATCTGCGCATCCGGTGTCGCCGGGATTCGCTCCGGCTCTTGCCGGAAACGATTGCACCACAGGACGCGAAATCCAAATGCCTTGGCGGAGTAGGCATCCCAACCATTGGAAGACACAAAGCAGATGCCGCCCGCAGCCAGGTTGAGGCGATCACACGCCAGCTGGTAGACGGAAGGATGCGGTTTGTAGACGCTCACCTCCTCCACCGAGAGCACGGCATCGAACAATTCGGCGATGCCTGCATTGGCCGCAGCGGCAGCGAGCATGGCAGGAGTTCCATTCGAGAGGATGGCGAGCTTTCTATTGGACGCCTTCAGCCGCTTCAGAGTGTCAGGAACTTCCGGATAGGCGCTCAAAACTAAATACAGGTTCATCAGGCGCCCGCGCAGTACGGGGTCTTCGATCTGCAAGGTCGACATGGTGAAGTCCAGCGCGTCGCCCGTCACTTGCCAGAAATCCGTGTGGTGGTTCGCGAGACCGCGCAGCCAGGAGTATTGCAACTGCTTCGCGCGCCACAACTCAGAGAGCGGCTGCCACTTCTCTCCCAATGAGTCCTGCGCTGAGCGGGCTGCGCTGTTGACGTCGAACAGCGTGCCGTAGGCATCGAACACGCAGGCCTCAATACCGTGGAGCTCTAGCATTATAGGGAATCTCCCTCTTCAGCTTAACTCAGCGAAATACTATTCAATTTCTTGTGTCCGATCTTTTATGGTCCCATCTTCTATGCTCCCATCTGTGACGGGAACGAGGGTAGGCTCGAGCCCTTGCTCCGCATCCGCAGGATCAGCGGGAAGTTCGATCAGGTGGGAGCGTTCCAGGGCGCGGTAATAGGTGGGGCGGGCATGGCGGTAATGATCGGCGGGAACTTTGCCGTTGATCCAGGCTGTGTCCATGGGATAGACCAGGGGGTCAAAGATCACCATATAGAAGTGCCAGATCAGGATGGAGAAGGTTGCGAGCAGCGCTTCGTAATAATGCACGGCGGTGGCCGCATCCGACACCCACTTGGGGAAATAGCGCAGGGTGAAATTATTAAACCAAAGCAGACCGCCGGAGACCGTCATCACCAGCGTGCCCCACATAAACGCCCAGTATTCCATCTTCTCCGCGTAGTTGAATTTGCGGAAGTGCGGCTCGATTTTGGTGAGTCCAAGATTGTAGGAAAACACCTGCACCAGATCCGTCGCGTCTTTGAATTCGGGCAGCATCGCTTTCAGGAACAAGCGATCGCGCTGGTTTACCGAGAGGTGAATCACATGGTAGAGGGTAGCAACCACCAGTACAATCGCCGCCCCGCGATGCACCGCACCACGCAGTGCGAAGTGGCTTTCCAGGAGCAACAAGGGACGTGCCCACCATGCCTCGGGATATTTCAGCGCGAATCCGGTGATAACCAGCGTGGGGAAACTGAGGATTACTCCCGCGTGGGCGATGCGGAAGTTTCGATTCATGCGCGACACCTGCGCGCCGGTTTCGTGACGCGCCTGCCGCCGGATCAGCTTGGCAAAAAAGTCCAGCAGGTTGTGCACGATCATGAAGCCAAGGGTCAGCGGAATCAGGAGCAAGTAAGTCCAGCGGATCCACTTCACTACGGGATGCGCCGGGCCGGTTGAAATGCTCACGTGCACGGGTCCGATCATGAAATGATCGCCGGCACCAGCGTGGCAATTTCCGCACGTTCTTGAAAGATTTGCCGCATTCACTGTGGAGCGCGCGTCTTTCGATGGAAAGATATTGTGCACGCCATGGCAGGAGGCACAGTTGGCCACACTCTGCGACCCGCCGCGCATGGCAAGGCCGTGGTAGCTATCGGCGAAGGACGGAACGCGGTCGGTGGGCAGGTTGTAGCGCAATGCCAGGCGTTCATCGTTGTGGCAGCGCCCGCAGGTAGCCATCGATACACGGGACGCATTCACCAGCGAACCCTGCTCTTGCGGAGCCAGTATTAAATGCTCACCGTGGCAGTCGACGCACACCGGAGCACCGGACACGCCGTTTTTCATGGCTTGTCCGTGCACACTTTCCAAAAACGTTTTAGCGATGTCGGTGTGGCACTGCCCGCAGGTTGCGGGGATATTGAAGTGGTTAATTTTGGAACGCGCATCTTGCGAGGGCAAGATGCCATGACTACCGTGACAGTCGGAGCAGGTTGCGGCAGCGCTATCTCCATCCGCCACAGCGCGTCCATGGACGCTTTGCCGGTAGAGTTCGACGGGATGGGCGAATGGAATGTTGTGCCGCGTCAGAAACTGCTGATTGCTGTGACAGGAGGCGCAAGTCTCCGGGAGGTTTTTCTTGGCGACCAGCGAGGCCGGGTCACTGGAAGTTTGCACCTGGTGGATGGGTCCGTGGCAGGAGATGCAATTGGGCGCATCGGGATCGCGGGAGGCGGCAGCTTTTCCGTGTATGCTTTGCTTGAATTCCTTCACTTCATCGGCATGGCACTGCGCGCACTTTGCCGGCGTCAACTGCGCGGCCGCAGCCACTTCGTGAGCATCGCCGTGGCAGGATTGACAAGCGGTGTCGCCGAGAGCACTATGCACGCTGTTGGGGACATGTGACGCTTCGTCGTCGTGGCAAGTCGCGCAACGAATCTTAACCACTTTGGCAGGGTGCGGATAATCTTTAATGGTCGAGTGACAGTCCTTGCATCCTAAGGTGCCGTGGACGCTGGCCGCATGCTTGCTGGGATCAATCGAGATGCTTTTGCCGCTGACCGAGGTCATTCCTGCCTGGCCGTGACAGGCGAGGCAGCTTTCGTCCTGCTTGAGGGGACGGGGCGCNNGGCTTGGGCTTGGGCTCGAGCCCGGGCGCGAGCGTGAGCAGGCGCCGAAGCCAAGATTGAACATAGACCAACAGAAAGCAGCAAGAGCAAACAGAAGAGACTTAGTCTTTTGATCCCCTCCGCCGCGCCTTGCGCGCTATTCGGCAAGTTCAACTCCTGCTTATTTCATTCCCAAGTCGGTCAACACCTTGGGATTTTGTTCGCCCGCTGCCAGGACCTCATGGCATGCGGAACAATCATTGGTGATAGTTTGGCCGTCTGCACTGGTATGACTTCCATCGTGGCAGCGGAAGCAGCCTGGCGAGTCATTGTGGCCAAGATTATTGGGATGAACTCCCCAGGTCACATGCATGTCGGGAAAGATGTTGCGCAGGTAGATGGCAGCCACTTCATCGCCCGCCTGCTGCACCAGAGTGC
Source organism: Acidobacteriaceae bacterium (assembly GCA_003164855.1). GTDB lineage: Bacteria > Acidobacteriota > Terriglobia > Terriglobales > Acidobacteriaceae > Sulfotelmatobacter. The sequence continues at coordinate 20,646 of PLUI01000037.1, read as the reverse complement.
GGCGCGTCTGATAGATCTGCGCGTAATTGGTGCGATAGAAATTGTTGAGTTCGGCGACTATGCTTTGCCGCGCCACATCGCGGGTGGGATAATTCACTTTGAGAAGCTCGACCGCTTTTTTCTTAATGAAAGGAAGCTCGGGACTGATGTGTCCCGATGCCATTTGCTTGTCCACGGCGTTTTCGGGCAGCTCGAAGACGTGCGTGGGCCGGTTGTGGCAATCCACGCAATCCATCACGCGATTCTCTCCCTTGTCCAGTTGCTGCTGAGTTGGCTTGGCATCGGTGGAAATGAATTCAGTCGTCTTCCCTTGATCGTCGGTGTAATAGACGACCGGAATCGTCTGCCGCTCAACATCGGTAGAGATGTAGCGGATACGCGCTCCGTCGGCGAGATGATGGCCGTGGATGCCAACAGAACCTTGCCAGGTGCGTCCCCCCACTTTCAGCAGCAAGACGTCGGTTTGTGGGGTGTTTTTTTCGTCGTCCTTGTAGCCGGTATTCACCAGGAATTTGTCGCCGGTAAAGCGCTGCGGCCAGTGGCACTGCTCGCAGGTTTCGCGTGCCGGGCGAAGATACTTTACGGGCGAAGGAATCGGGCGCGAATAAGTATGGAAGGTCACAGCGAAGACCTGGCGCAGACCGGAAAGTTTCGACCTGACAAACCACCCCGCTCCGGGCCCGATATGGCATTCGACACACTCCACCCTCGAGTGCGGCGAATTTTGATAGGTCGTATACTCGGGAGCCATCACCGTGTGACAGGTCGTCCCGCAAAAACTCGCGGAGTCCATGTATTGGACGCCGCGATACGACGCGGTGCCAAGAATGAGAAGATTGACCACCGTGGCGAACCCCACCCATTCCAAGGTACGACGCACAACCGGGAGGCGGAGGTCGATGGCGGGGTAGACCACGGGCAGTTGTCCGCTATGGCGAAGATTTCGTCGCCTCAGCCAAATGCCGATCGGAATGAGCAGCAGTCCGAGTACGAAAACTCCAGGTAGGATCAGATAGACCAGCAGGCCGATGTAAGGATGAGGCGGACCTGGCAGGAAGAAGTCGTAGAACCAGAAGGCGATAGTGGTGAGGGCCGTGCTCGTAGTGAGCACGGCGCCCGTAAGCGTGATTGGGTTCTGCCCTAGAAAATAGATGGGCTGCAATCTGTCTCGGAGGTTTTCTCGCAAAGTCATCGGAAACCGCGCTTTCTTCGTCTTTCTGTCTATAATCGGCGGCTGCGCAGACACACTTCCCGTATTGCCGCGGATTGTTAACCGCGTCCAACAATGTTCCTAGCCTCGTTGTCAGAAACCGGGCTATTTTTTCAAGGTGCGAATGTAAGCCACCAATCCCTTAATCTGGTCCGGCGGCAAGGAGCCATACTTGGGCATCTTGTTCTTGCCGTTGGTGATGATGTCTGTGAGCTGCGCATCCGTCATGCCCTGAACGTCGGCAGTCGTAAAGTCGTGGGCGCCCATCTTCTTGCCCATGGCCGAACCGGTTCCGTCAGCGCCATGGCATCCGGCACATTTTGATTTGAAGAGCGATGACGCGTCTTGCGCCTGCGCCGACAAGGAAAGGCTGAACATAACCGCGGCCGCTGTTGTAATCGTAAACAGTCTTAAATCAATTCTCTTCATCTTCAGGCTCCCTTAGATTTAATTCTCCACCATCGCAACGAGAATACGCCAAATGTATTGCAATATTGAGCAATATTGAACTGTTTCCTTCCGGAAGAGCTGTGACCCGCATCACCTGTGGATGTTAACAATCCCTCGCAAGGACAAAAGAAGTGGGCTTAGGCCTAGTTCTTAGCGGATTCTGATCGGGGCAATACGACAGTCCAGCAAGGTTGTCACGGCTGATCTTTCATGCATTAAGGCCCTTGGATAACGTGCGTGATGGGCCTCACCGTATCCTGTGATGCGGGTCACGGCATCACTATGGACGCAGGACCACACTTATGGTGAGGGTAGGCTATGCCAAGAGACACTCGCAACCTGCTGGACGTACTGAAATTCGAACTGGAATTTCTTGAGCAAGGCGGCTACGGGCGATTGCCGCGCGAAGCGTGGCGGCCGCGACTCGTCTTCGAAGATTCTCCCACTTGCATGAACTTCAACTCCAAGGACCGCGAGCCTTGCAGCGAATGCCTGTTGATGCAATTCGTCCCTGCGGAAGCACGCAAGGAGCAAACTCCTTGCACTCATATTCCGTTGTCGATGAATGGAGAGACTCTCGATTCGTTGTACCGGACGGGAACGCAGCAGGAGCTTGAAGCAGCGCTCGGCGCCTGGCTCCGAGCGACGATTCATCAACTGGAAGCAGAAAAAACCAGGCAATTGGCGCCGGCCGATTCGCCTCGCTAGCCGATCTTTCGGGGTTTTAGGCGCACCAGGTTCAATTCCGTACCAGGTTCAATCCCGTACCTCGGCTGGCAAAAGATCGGAGGGGCCCATGTCAACGAATTGACCTGATCGTCATGGGTGCGAACCCGAACTCTCTCCGCACGAGTGGCCGCGCATATACCATGGGCTCTCACCCACGAGGTAATTTGCGCGCCAAGTGTCCTGTGTTGACCTGCGTGGAGTGAGAAACAAGAAAGGCGACGCTGAGTGCCCAAAGCGGCCGCGGAATTCGGCTGCATTCACTACAATTCCTTAAGCTCGATGGCGACACTGGATTAAATGATCGCCGGCGAGATTATTGTGAATGATCTGCCAAGGATTCGGCGATAGTCTATTCTTGACTTGGAAGTTTTGCCGCGGCGTCCGATTTGAGGATTTATTGTGAGTTCAACCGAAGCGAATCTCGTGCAACACGCGGCGAGTGCAGTGGAAGCGTCACTTCCCACGAAGTACAGCCTGGATGCGATGTTCACTCCTCACTCGGTGGCTTTGATCGGCGCGACCGACCGCCCCGGAGCCGTAGGCCGAACCGTGCTGGAAAATCTGCTGCACGGCCGCTTCCAAGGCAAGTTATGCGCCGTGAACTCCAAACATGAGGAAGTGCTGGGACTCAAAGCTTACAAAAGCATTCGCGATATTCCTTCTCCGCCCGTGGATTTGGCTGTGATTGCTACGCCGGCTGCGACCGTTCCGCAGATCATTGCAGAGTGCGTCGCAGCGGGTACGAAATCCGCGGCTGTGATTTCTGCTGGATTCAAGGAGCGTGGGACGGAAGGGGTTGCACTCGAACAGGAGATTCGAGAACGGCTGCGTGGCAGCTCCATGCGCTTGCTGGGCCCAAACTGCCTGGGCCTGATGAACCCGAAGATGGGTTTGAATGCCACCTTCGCCAAAGACGCGCCAAAGGCGGGCAGCGTCGCGTTCCTCAGTCAAAGTGGAGCGCTGTTGAGTGCGATCCTCGATTGGAGCTGCCGCGAAGAAGTCGGCTTCAGCGCGATCGTATCGACTGGTTCGATGCTGGATCTTGGCTGGGGCGATTTGATCTACTACTTCGGCGATGACCCGTACACCAAGAGCATCCTGTTGTACATGGAATCCGTGGGAGATGCGCGATCCTTCCTGTCCGCGGCGCGTGAAGTCGCGCTGACTAAGCCCATCATCGTGATCAAGGCCGGGCGCTCGGAAGCCGCCTCACGCGCCGCGGCCTCACACACCGGGGCACTCACGGGCAGCGACGATGTTCTGGACGCAGCCTTCCGCCGCACGGGTGTGCTGCGGGTTCACAACATCGCTGACGTTTTCTATATGGCAGAGACGCTGGGAAGGCAACCCCGTCCGAAGGGCCCTCGGCTTACCATCCTGACCAATGCCGGTGGACCGGGCGTTCTCGCCACGGATTCATTGGTAGCTAACGGGGGACAACTCGCAGAGCTCTCTCCCGAAAGTCTGCAACGATTGGACGAGTTTCTTCCGCCCCATTGGAGTCACAACAATCCTATTGATATTCTCGGCGATGCCGATTCTGAGCGCTATACTCGCGCCCTCGAAATTGCCTCCCAGGATCCAAACAGCGATGGGCTGCTGGTCATTCTCGCGCCGCAAGGGATGACCGATCCTGCGCAGATTGCGGAACGCCTGAAACCTTATGCCAAACAATATGACAAGCCGGTGCTCGCCAGTTGGATGGGAGGCAACAGCGTTGCCGCCGGCGAGGCGGCTCTGAATGCTGCGGGGATTCCAACCTTTTCTTATCCGGATACAGCGGCCCGCGCCTTCACTTATATGTGGCGCTACACCTACAACCTGCGTGGACTGTACGAAACCCCCAGCCTGACGGAAAACTCCGAGCTGGAAAGCGCATCCCACGACAAGATCGAGCAAATCATTCAGAATGCGCGAGCCCATGGCCGGGTTCTGCTCAATGAGTTGGAATCAAAGCAACTGTTATCGCTTTATGGCATTCCCACGGTCGAGACGCGGGTTGCAGCCAGCGAGGACGAGGCGGCCGTGCTCGCCTTGAAAATTGGTTTCCCGGTGGTGCTGAAAGTCTTCTCCGAAACCCTCACGCACAAGACGGATGTTGGCGGAGTCAAGCTGAACCTGCAGGACGAAACAGCGGTCCGCTTAGCATATCGTTACATCCAGTCTTCTGTGACCGAGAAAGCCGGCTTAAACCAATTCTCCGGCGTCACAGTGGAGCCGATGGTGAAACTGGATGGCTACGAATTGATCCTCGGCAGCAGCGTCGATCCGCAGTTTGGGCCGGTAATCTTGTTCGGCTCCGGCGGCCAGCTTGTCGAAGTGTATCGCGACCGATGTCTGGCGCTTCCCCCGCTCAACACGACGCTTGCACAAAGACTGATGGAGCAAACAAAAATCTTCACCGCTCTCAAGGGAGTGCGCGGACGCAAACCGGTCGACATGGCGGCACTCGAACAGCTGTTGGTGCGCTTTAGTCAGCTCGTAGTCGAGCAACCGTGGATCGCGGAAATTGACATCAATCCCCTTCTGGCTTCGCCGGAGCGTTTGCTGGCCCTCGATGCCAGAATCGTGCTGCACGGTCCCGCCGTAACTCTTGACCAGTTGCCTAAACCGGCAATCCGTCCGTATCCATTACAGTACGTCGCGCCCTGGACGATGAAGGATGGAAAACGGATTACGATCCGGCCGATCCGCCCTGAGGACGAACCGCTAATGGTTAAGTTTCATGAGACGCTGTCCGACCGCAGCGTCTATTTGCGCTATTTCTGCTCGCTTAGCTTGAGCCGGCGCGTGGCGCATGAGCGGCTGTTGCGCATCTGTTTCGGCGACTACGATCGCGAGATGGCTTTGGTCGCCGACCTCACCGAACCCGGCACGGGAGAGCACAAGATCATGGGCGTGGGGCGCATGAGCAAACTTCACGCAGGGAACGAAGCCGAAGTAGCAGTGCTGGTCTCCGATCAATATCAGAAACTTGGCCTGGGATATGAGCTTCTGCGTCGCGTCGTCCAAATCGCACGCGACGAAAAGTTAAGCCAGGTATCGGCCGAAATGTTGACCGATAACGTAGCCATGCAGACTGTCATGAAGCGCCTTGGTTTTCGCGTTCGCGCCAGCGACGATCTCACTTCGATGCGCGCCTTTCTGGACCTTTAAGAAATCGAGTAAACGAATCGCTTTATTGATTGTCCTCAAGAACCTCCACTCCATAAGGCGGCAGATCAAGCGCAGATCCTTCTGCGCCTTGCAGGAGCATTTTCATGCGGCGTGGCAGCGTGACGTGGCGCTGCTCCTGGGTGTAGTTGATCAGAATAAAGACGCGCTTGTTGCTGCCCACGCGGCGGCAGACTTCCACGCCGTCTGGCACAGGGCCGAAGACGGGCGTGACGCCGCTCTCCTCGATCATCCATTTCGCGGCGGTGGCCATGATTTTCTCGTCCAGAATTGCGCCGATGTAAGTGATGCGGCCCTTTCCATATTTGCGAGTGAGCACTGCCGGCTGGCCGTCGAGCCATCCGTTGCTCTTGCCATATCGCAGCAGCACTTCCGCATCGGGAGCCGAGTTCTTCAACTGCTCCGCCCATATTGTGACTTCACCTTCGCCCCATTCGCCGGAGACTGGGAAGTCTTTTTCCAGCGCGTAGTACTGCTCCACGCGTCCCCCCAGCGCATCGGCGAGGAATCCGGGCTGTCTTTGGGGCAGCAAAGCGTTGAACTCATCCTTCATGCCGGAACGTGGACCGAGAACGAGTTGACCGCCGTTGCGCACGTATTCCAACAAATGCTGCGCCAGATCTTCCGGGATCACGTTCAGATCCGGGGCGACGACGAGTTTGTATTGCTGCAGCGGCGCGTCCGGACTGATGACGTCGATCGACTGCGAAAGCGGCCGAAGGTTACGGTAATAATCCTTCAGCAAAGCGATCTGATCGTACTTTGTGGTGTGCCGTTGAAAATCAATGGCCCAGCGGCTGTCATAGGAATTCAAAAATGCGACTTCGGAGACAGGAGTCGTGCCCCGCAAACTACTCTCGACTTTCGCGAACTCGCTTCCGATGGTTTTGATCTCTTCGTACAGCGGAACGGGAGTGCCATCCGGCCCGACTAAAGTGCCGTGGTATTCCTCCTGCCCATTCAATGCGCTGCGCCATTGCCAATAGCCGACCTCATCGGCGCCGTGTCCGATAGCCTGCCAGGCCATCGCGCGAACTTCGCCGCGATTGAGAAAGTTATTCACGTCTGCCCAGTTCACCGCACCGGGCTGGGTTTCGATCACCCAGAAGTTCTCGCGCTTGAAACCTCGCGTCAGGTCGTGAGTGAGACCATTTCCAGCGGGGTCCACATGACCGCTGCCGACGTAGTCATCCCACGATGCAAAGGTGAGGGGACGAGACATAACGTAGTGATCGAAGCCGCTGAAAAATCCCATGAAGTTGCCGGTAATGAATTGGCGCGGCTCGACATGCTGGCGAATTACGTCGATTTGATTCTGCTGGTAGTCGGCCCAGGTATCGGTGACAAAGCGGCTCCAATCCAAGCGCAATCCGGGGTTGTGAGCCTCGCGGTCCTCGCCGAGAAGAGGAATCTCCGACCAATCGTCGTAAGTCTGGCTCCAGTACGAAGTGGTCCAGTGCTGGTTAAGTTGGTCGAGCGATTTGTATTTGGCCTTCAACCATTCCTGGAACAGATGCAGTGTGACGTCATCGAACGACATGTTGGCGTACCCATATTCATTATCGATTTGCCATCCGACTACGTTTGGGTTGTGCCCGAAACGGAGCGCCATCTGCCCGGCAATGCGCCGACAAAACTCCCGATAACGTGGGGACGTGACCGAGCCGTGGGCGCGACTTCCGTGGACGGCGCGATGGCCGGTCTCATCCACCCGCAGCGTGTCGGGATATTTGTGAGTCAGCCACGCCGGAGGCGCGGCCGTCGGTGTGCCCAGCACGGAAACAATACCGTGCCGGGCTGCGAGATCGATGGCGCGCTCCAGCCAGTCGAAGTCGAAGTGATTCTCCGACGGCTCCAGGCGGCTCCAGGAAAACTCCGCGATGCGCACGACATGGATGTGAGCGGCTTCCATCAAGCGCAAGTCTTCTTCCCATCGCGATTCGGGCCACTGCTCGGGATACCAATCGGTACCCAGCAGGATGGCGTTGTGGCCTGGAATCTGGCTTGGAATGGGTTTGCTGGCGGGCTGCGCACATGCGCAAACCAGAAGAACTAGAATTGCCCAAGGAACCGCGATGAGGAGCGATTTCTTTTTCGGAAGCTGGTCTTGTTGAACATTACGATTACGATTCCCTTCTTTCCGAATGCTGTGCTGGCCGCGTGTGCGATTCTAATTCAAGAACGACGGCAAAATCCTGGAGCATTCACCTTCTCCGGAATAAAAAGCGGTAGACTTTGGCACTTGGAATTCATTTCATCGACACATCATCAGATACGAGGATAAGCTGCGTGGAACTTGAAGGGCTTAAGGGAAAATCGCATCGCCGCTACAATCCGCTGACCCGGGACTGGATTCTGGTTTCACCTAATCGCACAGAGCGGCCGTGGCAGGGCCAGACAGAGAAGCTGGCTCATTCGTCTGCCCTAACGTACGATCCAGACTGTTACCTGTGCCCGGGTAACGCGCGCGCGGGAGGGTTGCGCAATCCGGCGTATGCGACGAACTTTGTTTTTGACAACGACTTCGCCGCTCTACAACCTGATTTGCCGAACGTCACGGTAGAAGATGGCAGCAAGAATCTTCTGATCGCGACTACTGAGAGCGGCATCTGTAGAGTCGTGTGTTTTTCGCCTCGTCACGACTTGACGCTGGCCCAAATGGCGAACCACGACATCGCCGGCATCATCGATCTGTGGGCCGAACAGTACCGCAGTCTTGGCAGCCTTCCTAATATCAATCACGTGCAGATTTTTGAAAACCGAGGCGCGATGATGGGTTGCAGCAATCCTCATCCCCACGGCCAGATCTGGGCTACGCAAACCGTTCCAAATGAGCCGCGCAAGGAGCATGAGTCGCTCTCAGATTATTGGCGCGAACATCGCCGTTGTCTTCTCTGTGATTATTCCGAACTGGAGTTGGCCGCGGGGGAACGGATTGTGTGTGAAAACGAATTCTTTTTCGCGATTGTGCCCTTCTGGGCGACCTGGCCCTTCGAAACCTTGCTGCTCAGTAAGCGGCACGTTGCCGATATCGATACGCTGGGTGCGGCGGAACGCGTGGGTTTGGCGGACATTCTGAAACGTCTGACTACGCGTTATGACAATTTGTTTCAGACCTCTTTCCCTTACTCGATGGGTTTTCACCAGCGTCCCACCGACGGCAACGATCATGCGGAGTGGCATTTTCACGCACACTTTCTTCCTCCGCTGCTCCGCTCCGCCACCGTCAGGAAGTTTATGGTGGGCTTCGAACTGTTGGCATCCCCGCAGCGCGATATGACGCCAGAATTCGCGGCCGAGAAACTACGCGAATCGCCAGAACAACATTACTTACTCTAGAACATCTTTTCCGCGCCCTGAGAGGCTTCAGAAATGTAGATGTCAGGGTGCAAACCGGTTGCGGTTTCGTATTCCGCGGCCACTCGTTTGCAAAAATCGTCTGCATGGGCTGCGTTGACCAGATTGATCGTGCATCCGCCAAAGCCGCCTCCCGTCATTCGCGCTCCAAGCACTCCAGATTGCCGCATGGCGATCTCTACCATGAGGTCGAGTTCACGACAACTCACTTCAAAGTCGTCGCGAAGACTTTGATGGGATGCGGTCATCAACCCGTTTAGCGCTTCGATATCGCCGCTTTGAAATGCGTTTGCCGCATTTTGTGTGCGCAGGTTTTCGCTAACGACGTGGCGGCAGCGTTTGTAGATGGTTTCCCCGAGAAGGTCGCGATTGCTATCCAATGTGGCGATTGAGACATCGCGCAAAGCGCGAATAGCAGGGAGTCGTTTGGACAATAAGTGAACCCCGGCCTCGCACTCTTCACGGCGCGCATTATATTTGCCCGCGCTCAGGTTGTGGCGCACCATGGTATTACAAATGACTAGTCGCATCGCCGGTGAAATAGGAACGAAGTGAAAGCCAAGAGAACGGCAGTCGAGAAAGAGCGCGGCTCCAGAACGTCCGTGGCAGGAAACAAACTGATCCATGATGCCGCAACGCGCACCGACAAATTCGTTTTCAGCTTGCTGGCAAAGGAGAGCGAGTTTGGTTGATTCGACAGCGTGACCTGCGATATCCAGAAGAGCGTAGCCTACGGAGACTTCCACAGCAGCGGAAGAACTGAGACCGGCGCCCAGCGGCACTTCGCCCAGAATGTATATATCTGCCCCGGTCAAGTGGTAGCCGGCCCGCTGCAGGGTCCACGCGACACCCAGGGGATAATCCGGCCAACTTCCCGTGCGGGAATGAATTAGGTTGTCGAGCTCCGCTTCGACCGATTCGTCGAAATTTTCCGAATAGAGCACGAGCTTGCGGTCATTCCTGGGGGCAATCGCTATCCAGCAGGAAAATCCTATCGCGGCGGGAAGAACGAAGCCGTCGTTGTAATCGGTGTACTCGCCAATCAAGTTAACGCGGCCCGGGGCGCGATACAGGTTTGCGGTCGACTGAAAGCGATCCTGAAATTTCGCGAGCAGGTCACTCTGTTTATTCCTAGACATTCTGATTCACTATCAGGATACGAAATCGGGGGCAGCTTGTGTATCGCCCTACTCCCAGTGATATGCTTCCTTGCTACCAAGGAAGCGATTTTATCGATGACGGGGATCTCCATGCCGCGTTTTCTGTTCGCGTTTGCCGTAGTATTTTGCGTGATCAACGTAACGGTGCAGTCTCAAGACCGGAAAACGACTGCGCCAGGTCACTATCTGTTTGCCTGGGCAGGTGACGCGGCCCACAAGGGCAACGACTTTCTCGCGGTAATCGATGCCGACCCTTCATCGGTGTCGTATGGGCATCTAGTGACGACGGTCGCCACCGATCAGCAAACCCTGCGCGTGCATCACACGGAGTACACCATGCCCACCAGCGGGATGCTCTTTGCCAACGACCACGATGCGGGCCGCACTTTTATCTTTGACTTGCGCGATCCGCTGCATCCCAAAATTGTGACCTCATTTACCGACATGGCTGGCTATATGCATCCGCACTCCTACTTGCGGCTGCCCAACGGACATGTGTTGGCCACCTTTCAGCACGCGCACCATGGCGCCAGCGAGGAACCGATGGGAACAAGCGGCGGTCTGGTGGAGATTGATGATCAGGGACGAGTGATTCGCTCCGCCAGCAACGCCGATCCTGCATTTACAGGCGCTCTCTTGACGCCTTACAGCCTGGTGGTTCTGCCCGATCTGGACCGCGTCGTGTCCACTAACTCTTCCATGCACCTGGAGGATATTTTCGCTGGGGTGACTTATCAGGTCTGGCGTCTGTCCGACCTCACGCTGCTCAAAACGGCGTACTTCGATGTGGGAGAGAATCGCTACGCGCAGATCAGCCCGGAAGAGCCACGTCTTGCTCCAGATGGATCGATCCTTGTCCAAACCCTCGGCTGCGGCCTGGAACGCATCACCGGGGTGAACACCGACGATCCCAGGTCGCAATTGGTATATACCTTTCCCGGCAACTGGTGCGGAGTGCCCACGATCATTGGACACTATCTGGTACAGAGCGCGGGAGCGACCCACGGTTTGATTGTGCTCGACATCGCGAACCCGGCTAAGCCGGTGGAAGTCTCGCGACTGAAGCTGAGCGATACATACCAACCACATTGGACGGGGTGGGATCCAAAGACGCAGCGCGTCGTGGTGACTTCCAGCATGACCCAAGGGCAGCCAGTGGAACGCCTTTTCTTGATGAAGCTCGACCCGGCAACAGGTGCTCTCAGCCTGGACGACTCTTTTCGTGACACCGATGGAAAGATTGGCTTCAGCTTCGCCGACCGTGATTGGCCGCACGGATGGAAGGGATCGGGCCTGCCCCACGGAGTAGTCTTCTCGCGCTGAAGGCGAATATCCGATCCTATTGGTAATAGATCCCGGAACGTTATAGATATAAAGAACCCATCGCAGGTGGTGTTGCGACACCCCAGCGCTTCAACGGTTCATTCACAAGGAGAAATCATGACGACACGCCCTCCGCTGCCTCCATTTACCCGCGAAACTGCGATTCAGAAGGTGCGTCTGGCGGAGGACGGTTGGAATTCCCGCGATCCGGAAAAAGTGGCGCTCGCCTACTCTCCCGATTCGCGTTGGAGAAACCGCTCGGAGTTTGTGAATGGAAGACAAGACATCATCGCTTTTCTCACCCGCAAATGGTCGAAAGAATTGGACTACCGTCTGATCAAAGAAGTTTGGGCCTTCACGGACGAGCGCATCGCGGCGCGTTTTGCTTACGAGTGGCACGATGACTCGGGCACATGGTACCGGTCGTACGGCAACGAGAATTGGGAATTTAATGATGATGGCCTGATGCGGTTAAGATTCGCCTCCATCAATGATCTTCCCATCAAGCAATCGGATCGGAAGTATTTCTGGCCGCTCGGCCGCCGTCCCGATGATCATCCGGGATTGAGCGACCTTGGTCTTTGAGTATTACTTGACTTCCCCCGGGTTGCTGGCGTGCCAGACGATTTTGCGAAAACAATCTATTGGTACCGGCCTGCCGGGGGCCCGGAAGTATTATTTGGTGAAGGAGCAGGGACCCGTGACCACGCGTCAATTCACCTCTCGTCAAGACCGGGTTCACACCGACCAGGTCAACACTCAAGTCGGCCGAGCCGCAGTCCGGATCTTTGCCGCCAACGATCGCATCAACCAGGTCCTTATCGAACATCTTGACCCTGCCGTCTGGGTAGCCAAACCACCCGGCAGCGCGCGCCCCATTGCGGCGATCTTCACGCACATGCACAATGTCCGCTGCAAGTGGATCAGGCTGACGGCTCCGCACCTGAAGGTTCCACCACAGCTCAAGCGCGCGCATTGCACGCCGCAGCAGGCCCGTGCCGGATTGGCCGCGAGCGCCGTTCGCTGCACGGAGATGCTTGCTGAAGCGCTGGGCGGGGGTGGGGGCCGGGTCGAGACGTTTCGCAGAGACGGCTGGGCTCGGGCCTGGCCGGTTGGCCTGGAAATGCTGTGCTACATGCTTGCTCACGAGGCCCACCATCGCGGGCAGGTGTGTATGCTCGCGCATCAGCTCGGATTCCCACTGCCGATCAGGGTGACGTCCGGAATGTGGAATTGGGAAAAGCTGTGGAGAGAGTGCGGGTGGTCCGGCGGCCCCCGCTCCGATTCCTAAGAGATCGCCCAACGGTACAGTAGCCCGTAAGCAAGAACCTGCGTAAGCCATCCATCACTCGCCATTTCGGTCAGCATCCATCAAAGGACAAAAATCTGGGCGTGTTGGGGTTTACGGACAACGGTTTATTTCTCGCGATTAATGCAGACTGGCTTTGAAATTGCCGTGGCTGGGGTGGAGGAAACCATCTCCCTCTCCGAGGGAAAATAGTGCCCGGTCGAGTCCATGTCCAGAAGAACGCCGGTTTTATACGGCGACGAGATCATTGCAGAGAAGACGGGGCCATTCAGCAGTTGACGAATCTTTACTTTTTTATATCCGGGCTGGCGTTCGCTGACAGGCCAACCGTCATCCAACTACGCGCCTGAGGAATCGCTCGGGACGGATGCCAATGATTTTATCCAAATCGACGCGCCAAACATCCCGAGGGCTGGGGGCTGCCCTGTACTCCAGTACCAGGATTCCGAGCGCATGGATGCGATGGGCGATTCTCCTGCTGGGTCTGGGAGCGGGCTTTGTCATGCAAGGCTGTTCGCGAAAACCAGCTTCTCCCGCACCGGACGGCGAAGCGCTGTTCACGAAGAAATGCGCCAGCTGTCACCAGCCGAACAATGACATGCGAGCGCCGGATCCCAACTCGCTGCGGCAGATGTCGGCGGCGTCGATCCTCGCGGCCCTTCAAACCGGCAGAATGAAATGGGAGGCAAAATTTCTTTCCACCGCGCAAAAGACTGCAGTCGCCCAGTACCTGGGTGTGCAAAATGTTTCCACTGCGGCGGAGATGACAGGGGTCTGCGCTCGAGATCTGGATCCACCGCCGAATCCTCCCGGGTGGGCGGGTTGGGGAAGCGATCCGCAGAACAGCCGCTTTCAGCCAGCTCTTGCCGCAGGACTGAAACGCGGCCAGATCAAGAATCTGAAACTAAAATGGACGTTCGGCTTTCCGGGAGCGGCAGCAACCTTTGGTCAACCTACATCGTTTGCCGGAAAATTGTTTGTGGGGAGTGAAGACGGCACCGTTTATGCCCTGGATTCGGCCATGGGATGCATGTGGTGGAGTTTCAAGGCATCAGCCACGGTGAAGACCGCGATTTCCATCCGCAACAAAGGCGACGCCGCGCTGTTCGGCGATACTAACGGATATGTATATGCGCTCAAAGTTGCGGATGGTTCGGTTCTATGGAAGGTGCATCCAGACTCGCATCCCGCCGCTCGCATTACCGGGTCGCCGCTGCTGGTCGGCTCACGCCTGTACGTTCCCATCTCTTCGGGAGAGGAAGGTGCGGCTGCCGACCCTGCTTATCCGTGCTGCACATTTCGCGGTAGCGTTGTGGCGCTGGATGCAGCTTCCGGAAAACAGATTTGGCAAGCCTATACTCTTGTTGAAGTTCCTAAGCCCATGCGCAAGAGTGCTCAGGGAGTTCAATATTGGGGCCCCTCCGGCTCTCCTGTATGGTCGTCTCCAACGGCCGATCTGAAGCGCCACGCGATTTACGTAGCCACGGGAAACAACTACTCCGGTCCGTCCACCGACTCCTCGGATGCTGTGATCGCTTTCGACATGAGGTCGGGTAACAAATTATGGTCGAGGCAATTCACCGCGACAGATGTATGGAATAGTGGCTGCGTGGCGGAGAAAAAAGACAATTGTCCCGATCCACACGGGGACGATTTCGATTTCGGGGCGCCCCCGGTGTTGCGATCGCTTAGCAGTGGCACCGATATTCTTCTGCTGGCGCAAAAGTCGGGCGTGGTCTATGCGGTAGATCCCGACCATCGCGGCAAGCTGCTATGGAAAAGCCGCATTGGACGCGGCGGCCCGCTGGGCGGAATCGAATGGGGCGGTGCCGCCGACCGACGTTACGCCTATTTCACGCTATCGGATTACGATTTTTCAAATCCATTGGCCGGAGGTGGATTGTTTGCCCTCGATCTTCGCACTGGAAAACAGGTTTGGCATGCTGAACCGCCAAAGCCGGCTTGCGCTGGGCAGTTCGGCTGCAGCGCGGCACAGATGGCGCCGCCGACTTTGATTCCTGGCGCGGTCTTTGCCGGCTCGCTCGATGGCCATTTGCGCGCGTATGACACTCGAGACGGCTCCGTGCTTTGGGATTTCGATACGGCGCAGGAATTTCGCACCACGAACGGCGTCAAGGGGCATGGCGGCTCCATGAACGGCGCAGGACCAGCGATTGTGAGCGGCATGGTTTACGTGAATACCGGCTATACCAATGCCATGGCCGGGAATGTGCTGTTGGCCTTTTCGATCAATTCCAAATGAGAATGGCACCTGCTGATCATAGCGGCGGCTGCCGCCGCCTTCTACTTCACGTACCTTTCCGAGCCTATCGGAAGCCGCAAGTTGGCTATAATCGTGAGCGATTCGGAGTCGGAAAAGGAGATCCCTTTTGAACGTTGACACGGATGAGCATCCCATCACCGACCCTAGCCATCAACTCACGGCTCACGGTTCGGAACCCCGCCAGCATAAATGGTTGTGGATCATCATCGGAATCGTGTTGTTGCTCCTTCTGGTGCTCGCCGCCGTGCTTTTTTGGCGCCAGCACGAGAATGCGAAGAAAAAGCCGGCCGCGCCGCCGAAGATCAACATTACGACCGCCACGGCTCAAAAGGGCAACATCGGCGTTTACCTTGACGAGATCGGCACGGTCACCCCGGTCTATACCGATTCAATTACTAGCCAGGTGACGGGTGTGATCGTGGCTGTGCACTATAAAGAGGGTCAACTGGTCCGGAAGGGCGATCCGCTGGTTGACATCGATCCGCGCCCATATCAGGCAACCTTGCTGCAGGCGCAAGGAGCACTGGAGCGAGACCAGAGTCTGCTGGCCCAGGCACAGATGGATCTTGAGCGCTACCGCATAGCCTGGTCGCGCAATGCGATCCAGAAGCAATTATTGGATGATCAGGAAAAGATCGTGCAGCAGGATGAGGGCACGGTAAAAAACGACCAGGGCGCGGTTCAGTACGACGAGGTTCAGCTGGCATACTGCCACATCACCGCTCCCATCGCCGGCCGCGTGGGTTTACGGCTGGTGGATCCGGGCAATCTGGTGCAATCTAGTGGAACGGTAACCCTGGCGGTGATTACCCAGCTGGAGCCTATCACTGTGATCTTCACCGTCCCGGAAGACAGTCTCGGCCCGGTTGTAACTCGATTGCAAAAAAAAGCCAAGCTCACGGTCGAAGCATTTGATCGCACTGCTCAGACGAAAATTGCCAGCGGGACACTGTTAACGCTCGACAACCAGATCGACACCACGACGGGAACAGTAAAGGCCCGATCTGTCTTCGCGAATAAGAATGATGCGCTCTTTCCGAATCAGTTTGTGAACGTCCGACTGCTGGTGAATACCTTGCAGGGAGTGACTCTGGTTCCGGCGTCGGCCATTCAACAGAATGGCTCGGCATCATTCGTGTATGTGATTCAAAACGACATCGCTCATACACGCGCCGTAAAGCCTGGGGTTACAGATGGAGGTCTAACTCAAGTTGAGGGAATTAATCCGGGAGATGTTGTGGCTAACAGCAGCTTCGACAAGTTGCAGGACAATGTCGCGGTCACCGTCGCGCCTACTGGTGCGGCCAAACCCGCCCCGGCCAGCACGAACGGAAACAGCACCAGCGGGAGCAGCGCCCCGTGAGTCCATCTCGCCCGTTCATTTTACGGCCCGTGGCCACATCTCTGCTGATGGCCGCAATCCTGTTGGTCGGTATTGTTGGCTTTACACAGCTGCCGGTCTCGGCCTTGCCGGAAGTCGATTATCCGACCATTCAGGTGCTCACGTTTTATCCGGGAGCCAGCCCGACAGTGATGGCAACGACCGTAACCGCGCCACTGGAGCGTCAATTCGGCGAACTGCAGGGCTTGAGCCAGATGACTTCCACCAGTTCTGGCGGCACTTCTGTGATCGTGCTGCAGTTCAACCTCACTCTCAATATCGATGTCGCCGAGGAAGAAGTGCAGTCCGCCATCAATGCGGCGCAAAGCTTGTTGCCATCCATTCTGCCCGCGCCACCGATCTACAGTAAGACGAATCCTGCCGACGCGCCGGTGCTTACGCTGGCAATCACTTCCAGTTCGATGCCGCTTTCTCAGGTCGAAGACCTCGTAGACACGCGCCTTGCGCCAAAGATTTCGCAACTCAACGGCGTCGGGCTGGTGACAATCAGCGGCGGCCAAAAGCCTGCGGTTCGCATCCAAGCCAACCCGACGGCGCTGTCATCCTACGGGCTCAACCTGGAAGACCTGCGTGCTGCGCTGACCGAGGCCAGTGTGAATGCCGCCAAAGGCAACTTCGATGGGCCGCGCCAGGATTACCAGATCGACGCCAACGATCAACTGGTTACGAGCGACGATTATCGAAAGGTTGTCGTTGCCTACCGTAACGGCGCGCCGATCATGCTCACCGACGTCGCGCAGATCGTGAACGGCGTGGAGAACAATAATCAGGCCGCATGGATGAATCAGACTCCGGCGGTCATTCTGAATGTGCAGCGACAGCCCGGGGCCAATACCATCAGTGTGGTCAAAAGCATCAAGCAACTTTTGCCGCAGCTTGAGGCCAATTTACCTACGGGCATTCAGGTGACTACGCTTACCGACCTCACCACGGCCATTGAAGCGTCGGTTTCAGACGTTGAGTTCGAATTGCTCTTGACCATCGGACTTGTCGTACTTGTCATCTTTCTCTTTTTGCGCAGTCTTTACGCCACCATCATCCCGAGCGTGGCGGTACCGTTGTCATTAGTGGGAACCTTCGCTGCGATGTACGTCCTTGGTTATAGTTTGGATAACTTATCGCTGATGGCGCTGACCATTTCCACCGGCTTCGTAGTGGACGATGCCATTGTGATGATCGAGAACATCGCACGCTACATCGAAATGGGCGACCCGCCCATGGAAGCGGCGCTTAAGGGTGCGGAGCAAATTGGTTTCACCATTCTTTCACTCACCGTCTCTCTCATCGCCGTACTTATCCCGTTGCTATTCATGGGCGATGTGGTGGGGCGATTGTTCCGTGAGTTTGCGGTGACCCTCGCAGTCACGATCATCGTCTCGGCGGTGGTCTCGCTCACGCTCACCCCAATGATGAGTGCGCGCATCTTGCGGCATCAGCCCAAAGAGCAGCAAGGTCGCGTCTACAGAGCCTCGGAGCGCGCCTTCGAGAGCATGATCGCCTTCTATGGCCGGACGCTGCAGTTCGTCCTTAAGTTCCAGACGATTACGCTGCTGGTCGCGCTGGCCACTCTGCTGCTCACGGTTTTCCTTTACATCATCATTCCCAAAGGATTTTTCCCGGTGCAGGATACCGGCGTCATCCAGGGCATCTCGCAGGCGCCGCAGACGATCGGTTCAAAAGAAATGGCGGCGAAACAGCAAGCGATGGCGAAAGTCATTCTGGCTGACCCAGCGGTCGAGAGCCTGTCGTCGTTTATTGGCGCGGATGGAACCAATACGACGACGAACAGCGGCCGAATGTCGATCAATCTAAAGCCGCTCGATCAGCGCAAGATGAGTGCTTCCGACGTAATCCGTCGGCTAACCTCGAAACTCAACCAGGTGCAGGGCATCCAGTTGTTTATGCAGCCGGTGCAGAACATTTCAGTGGATGATCGGGTAAGTCGCACGCAATACCAGTACACGCTCGAAGACCCGGACCAGAATGAACTGAATGACTGGACCAATCGTTTCGTCGGCAAGCTGCAGCAGTTACCCGAACTTGAAGATGTCGCCACCGATCAGCAAANNACGCAGGTGAATCAGTACCATGTTGTTCTCGAAAGCGAGCCACAGTTTCAACTTGACCCCAACAAACTGAACCATCTTTACATCCAGTCCAATGCCTCTTCGGGAGCGACCGGAACCGGTGCCTCCACCTCATTCGCGTCTTCCGGATCCTCTTCCGCGGGGTCGAACGCGCTCACCAGTTCAGCACAGTACACTCCGTCGGCAAATACTCTTGCTCCTCCGGCGAACGCGCTTTCCCCAACTACGCCCTCGACGTCGAACAATGGAGCAACTTCTGCGGGCGCCACCAGTTCTTCCCTGAGCAATGCAGTGCCGCTGAGCGCTTTCTCGCATTTTGAAAAGACGACTGAGGCGCTCTCCATCAACCACCAGGGCCAATTTCCGTCGATCACCGTATCGTTCAATCTGGCGCCAAATGCCGCGCTCGGCGAGGCGATTACGGCGGTCGACAAAGTCGAAAAAAACTTGCACATGCCTCCCAGCCTGCAGGCTGGATTTCAAGGGACCGCGGCATCATTCACAAATTCGCTGTCCAATGAGCCTCTGCTCATTCTTGCCGCGCTAGTCACGGTCTACATCGTGCTGGGTGTTTTGTACGAGAGCTTTATACATCCCGTTACGATTCTTTCGACGCTCCCGTCAGCGGGGGTCGGAGCTTTCCTCGCTCTGATTATTTTTCACCAGGATCTGAGCGTGGTGGCGATCATCGGCATCGTGAAAAAGAACGGCATTATGATGGTCGACTTCGCCCTGGAAGCCGAGCGGGAGCACGGAAAGAACGCGACAGAAGCAATTTACCAGGCCTGTCTGCTCCGCTTCCGCCCCATCATGATGACCACCATGNNTGCTAGCTGGACTGCCGCTGGCGCTCGGAACGGGTTTCGGTTCTGAATTGCGCAGGCCGCTGGGCATCGCCATGGTGGGCGGATTGCTCTTGAGCCAGGCGCTTACGCTTTACACCACGCCCGTCATCTATATCTTTTTTGATAATCTGGCGCACCGCTTTTCCCCTAAGCCGAACAAGGTGGAGACGGGAGAGGCGGAACAGGCAGGGCCGGCATGAACATCTCCGCACCGTTCATTCACCGGCCCGTAGCTACGACGCTGCTCACCGTAGGGGTTGCACTTGTCGGGGCGATCGCGTTTCAGGTGCTGCCGGTGGCGCCGTTGCCGGAGGTCGACTTTCCCACTATTTCAGTCAGCGCAAGCTTGCCCGGAGCCAGCGCCGATATTATGGCGTCGTCCGTGGCTACACCGCTGGAACGGCAGTTCGGCCATATCGCAGGCGTAACGGAGATGACCTCCGCCAGTACGCTGGGCAGCACATCAGTCACGATTCAGTTTGACCTCACTCGCGATATTGATGGCGCGGCACGCGATGTCGAAGCTGCCATCAATGCGGCGCGAACCTATCTGCCCGCCAACCTGCCGGGCAATCCAACCTATCGCAAGGTCAATCCCGCCGATTCGCCGATCTTGATTCTCGGCCTGACCTCTGACAAATTTGGTCCCGCCAAACTGTATGACGAAGCCTCCACGGTCATCATGCAGAAGTTGTCGCAGATACAGGGCGTAGGGCAGGTCACGGTTGGAGGTGGCGCCCTGCCCTCGGTCCGCGTGGACGCAAATCCAACCCAATTGGCCAGCTATGGACTTACCCTCGGGAGTCTGCAGTCCGTGCTCAGCTTGCAGAACGCCGACCTGGCCAAGGGCCAGATCACTGACGGCAATGTCACCGCGGACATCCTCGCGAACGATCAGATTTCTCTCGCCGAAGACTACAAGCCGCTATTGGTTGGGTATAAGAACGGTGCGGCCGTCCATCTGTCCGACGTCGCGCAACTATCGGACTCGGTGGCGAACGTCCGCGCTGCCGGATATTTGAACGGTAAGCGTGCGGTTACGGTGATCATCTACCGCCAGCCCGGCGCCAACATCATTGACACGGTTGACCGCATTCGCGCGCAGCTTCCGTACATTGAGGCGTCCATTCCGCTGGGCATGAATGTCACCATCGTTCTCGATCGCACCACCACCATTCGCGCTTCCGTCAACGACGTCGAACGGACGCTGCTGATTTCCATCGGCCTCGTCATCGTCGTGGTCTTTCTTTTTCTGCGCAACGGCCGTGCAACACTCATTCCCGCTGTCGCCGTACCGGTATCGCTGATCGGCACCT
>PLUI01000070.1 GCA_003164855.1 Acidobacteriaceae bacterium | reverse complement strand
CAGCCGCCCAGCACGATCAGGTCTGCCAGTGATACCTTCTTACCCTTCCCGTTGGACTTGTTCCCGTTAGATCCAGAGCCGTTGAACTCCTTCTGGATCGCCTCCAGTTTCTTGAGAACCTTCGCCAGTTCGGCCGGCTGGTTCACTTCCCAATCCTTTTGTGGCGCAAGGCGAATGCGCGCCCCGTTCGCCCCACCGCGCTTGTCGGAGCCGCGGAACGACGACGCCGATGCCCAGGCAGTCGTGACCAGTTGGGAGACCGACAGTCCGGATGCGAGGATCTTGGCCTTGAGCGCAGCAATGTCCTTCTCCCCGATCAATTTATGATCCACGGCGGG
The DNA here is from genome assembly GCA_003164855.1 of Acidobacteriaceae bacterium. Classification (GTDB taxonomy): domain Bacteria; phylum Acidobacteriota; class Terriglobia; order Terriglobales; family Acidobacteriaceae; genus Sulfotelmatobacter. The sequence goes on along the minus strand of PLUI01000070.1, from coordinate 4,106 downwards.
AACCGGGTCTTGCCAGACCAACTCCTCCTTGGGAACGAGCGGGCCAAGGTAGCGCGCGATCGGCCCCATGTCGCGGTGTGTCAGCTTGAACCACGCCCGCGCAAACGCGTCCGCCAACTGATCCGGATGCTCGTAGAAGCGCCGTGAAATCTTTTCGTAAGCCGGGTCGAACCGCAACGAGAGGTCCGTAGTCAGCATCGATGGCGCATGACGCTTCCGCGGATCGTGCGCATCCGGCACCTTACCGTTCCCAGCGCCATTCTTCGGCGTCCACTGGTGCGCGCCCGCCGGGCTCTTAGTTAGTTCCCACTCATAGCTGAATAAGTTGGTGAAGAAGTTGTTGCTCCACTTCGTAGGCGTCGTGGTCCAAATGACTTCCAGTCCGCTGCCGATAGTGTCAGCACTATGACCTTTGCCAAGTTTATTCTTCCATCCGAAGCCTTGCTCCTCAATGCCGGCGCCTTCTGGTTCGTTGCCTACATATTGAGCGGGAACACCAGCACCGTGCGTTTTGCCGAAGGAGTGACCGCCGGCAATAAGCGCAACTGTTTCCTCGTCATTCATCGCCATGCGGGCGAAAGTCTCGCGGATATCCCGTGCCGCGGCGAGCGGATCCGGCTTGCCATTCGGTCCTTCCGGATTCACATAGATCAGGCCCATTTGAACCGCGCCCAGAGGTCTCTCGAGATTACGATCCCCGGAGTAACGCTCGTCCGCCAGCCAAGTGCGCTCAGGACCCCAGTTCAACTCTTCAGGCTCCCACACGTCCTCGCGCCCGCCGCCAAAACCGAACGTCTTAAAGCCCATCGACTCCAGCGCGACATTGCCGGCCAGAATCATGAGGTCGGCCCACGAGATTTTCTTGCCATACTTCTGCTTGATCGGCCANNCCGGCCAGCTATTGAGCGGCGCAAAGCGCTGCTGCCCGGCTCCAGCCCCGCCGCGGCCATCGCCGATGCGGTACGTGCCCGCGCTATGCCACGCCATGCGAATGAAAAGCGGCCCGTAGTGGCCAAAGTCCGCCGGCCACCACTCCTGCGAATCCGTCATCAAGGCATGCAGATCCTTGATCACGGCCTTCAGGTCGAGGCTCTTGAATTCTTTCGCATAGTTGAACGCCTTGCCCATCGGATCGGACTTTGGGGAATGCTGGTGCAGGACATTCACGTTCACCTGATTCGGCCACCAGTCGGCATTCGTGTAGGAGTTGCGGGCACCGTGCGCTACTGGGCACTTCGATTCGGTTGCGGTATGTTTTTCCTTAACTTCGGGGACAACACTTCCTGATGAACTCGCGAGTGTATTTTCCATATGTTTTCGCCCTTCGAATATGATTAGGTACTGCGTGAAAAGGTTACTTTTTGGCGCTGCACCGGCGGCAAAGGCCAAAGACCTCGACCAACGGCTGCGTCAGATCAAAGCCATCCGGCAGATGCCGGGATAGCCGTTTGAAATCGATGAACTCTCCTTCGATGTCCTGTACCGATTTGCAGCGGGAGCAAACCAGGTGGTGATGAGGTTTGAGATTGCCGTCCACGCGCAACGTGGTCGCATGAGGAGTGACCTCTCGCAGCAACCCGCACTCGATGAAAAGCCGCAAATTGTTGTACACAGTGGCCAAAGAAATAGATGGAATGCGGCGCCGGACCGCGGCGTAAATGTCTTCCGGGGAATAGTGCCCGTGGGACGCGATGACGGCCTCATAAACCACCTGACGCTGGTGCGTGACCGCCAAACCGTGCTTCGCAGCCAGCTCGCGGAATTGTTCATGGGTTAGGCGCATGATTATCGGATAAGAATGATTATAAAACGACCGGGAGCTGTGTCAACCGAAATATCTCCGGTGACCTCGACGAGCGCGGGCGCTGCCGAAGCTGGGTGCCCCATTCTAAATTTCGCGTTCTTTGCAAAATTTAGAGTGGGGATTTTCGCCGCGGCTTCGGCTTGCTCTTGCCCTTAAGATTGAGCGCCACGGCAGCGCGGATGAGATCCTTCAATGCCGCCTCATCGATCTTGTCGCCTTCGTGGATGTCGATGGCGCGCCTGACATTCCCTTCGAGGCTGGAGTTGAATAGCCCGGAAGGGTCCTTCAACGCAGCTCCCTTGGCAAATGTCATCTTGACGACGTTCTTGTGCGTCTCTCCCGTGCACACGATACCGCCGTGGGAGAAGACCGGAGTGCCCGGCGATGTCGGCTTGACCCACTTCCGCTCTTCGACAATCTCCGGGTCCGCCTCGTGTACGATTCCGCGCACCTTCGCGAGCGTCTTCCCGCGCCAGTCCCCAAGTTGCTTGATCTTCTCGTCGATGAATGCAGAGGCAGAGATGGATGCAGAGGCAGATTCCACCGGGACGGACCTTTTCATGTTTACCTCCAACTCTCGCACTTAATTTAGCTCCGCTCAGCGCAACCTGCAACCGCCGCAACTGGAAGTCTCTTCTGGTTCGATAGTCAGGAAAGATGTTGGCGACCCGCCCTTAACGATGAAATGCAGTGTAATAAATGAAGATCGCGATAAGAGCAATTACACCGAGCAGAACAATCGCGAAAATAATTGCAAGCGGCCAGAAAGCCCAGGACCATGACTGTCTTTTTCTGATGTGCTGTATGGCGTTGTGCAATGAGAAAGCTGTAGCGATTGCGCCAAACGGAGTAAGGGCAAAGGCGGGCATAAAGGCATCGAGATCCGGTCCCCTGCATCCATGCCGCAAACAGTAAAGTGAAGGCAACAGAATCGAAAAGATGTAAACGCTCGCAATGAAATACGTAATTGCGAGGCCTAGCTTGCGTAACATAGACCTATCCTCAAATCTTAATTCTCCTTGGCGTACAGATAGCCACATTAGCACAGGGGGGGCCTTCGCACTTCTGCGAAGCCGCGATACTGGTGCGGTGCGTGAGCCGACGGGCGGCTGACTCAAGCCCGGTTTTGGCTTGAGCGGGATGTTCACACATCAGGGACTTAATCGGCGAACAAACTAGATTGTCGTCATGCCATGAGTACTAACGCGTTTTCCACCACAGCCGGCGGAGTCATTTCGTTACTTTATGCTTCTACCATCGCCGCCGGTTGTTTGCCGCGGACGCAAGCCGACGAATCTTCGAATCAGCCTTGATTACGCGTACCTGGTTACGCCGGAGCACTCCTGCTCAGCGAGCCACAATAGGATGCTCTGGCCGATGCGCTGAAGTCGTTGGGTTCGCTGCAGCGTCCTGTTGGGCCGATCTCTTCCAAATAAGTCGTCGAACCACATGGCCTTTCCACATCCAAAGCCCCGAAAGGAGCAGTACAGGAAGAAAGACATACCTGACACTGTGCGCGTAGTTGTGAGTATCCGCAGGCGAATCATAAATGTAACCGAGTATCGGTATGCCACAGATGATGTGAATCCAGCGAAAAATCGAACGTTTGGTGGCTTCTTTCATGATTAATTTGTCCTCCATTTATCGGCGATACCGCGTCATTGACTCTGGCAAGAGATTCACGACTTCTGAGCCGCCTGAGGCGGCCAGTTGGGCGGTTCAACACCGAACTGCTTGGCGTACTCGGCGTTCAGCCGCTGCCAGCCGCCGAACTTTATGGCCTCTGGGCCAACCATGCGGCCGATGGGAGTTCCGCTGAGCAGGCGATCCAGAACATCGAAACAAATGTGCCACCCGGCAGCACCCATGGAGATGAAGCGGTGACCGATGTTGATCCACAATGTCAGGCGCGTGCCGCTGCCTGAGCCTTCGAGTTTCCACCGCATATTGAAGCCACCCCAGTTGTACTCAAGCGCCTCGGGAGCGTCGGCTCGCGTCACCGTTGTTTCGGTAACGCGCGGCGCGGGCGCTCCCACCGTGGTGAGCTTCACCGTGGTTCCAACCGTGCCCAGGCTCCCATCGGCGTCAAAGGGCGCCCACTCGCGCAGATGCGCCGGGTCGGTAAGAGCTTGCCAGACTTTTTCCGGGGAGTGGCGCAGTTCCCGGACGAGAATGAGCGTCCACTTCTCTTCTCCGTTTTGTCCCCGTTCTTTCTGTACCCGCGCCAAGTTGGCGGGGCCCGGTGCGTACAGCTCAGGTTCGGTCATCTTCTGTTCCCTGGTATTCCAAGTACGGTCTTCCT
>PLUI01000280.1 GCA_003164855.1 Acidobacteriaceae bacterium | reverse complement strand
TTAGGCCTGCTGCCGGCGGCTCTCTCGCACGCGATTGGCTCCGATTCTCAGCGGCCGTTCGCGATTGTGATCGTCGGAGGGTTGATCGCGGCCCTGATCATGAGCGTCTTCTTGCTGCCGACCCTTTATGTGTGGGTCGCCGGCGAGCGTGATGTGTTGCCCATGGCAGAAGAAGGTTTTGAGGTGGGCGAGCACGTGGATTGAGAGCAGTTCTCAGCTACCGATTTCTAGAGAGAACGATAGCGTCAGTTCGACTGCGCGATTTCAAACTCAACCTTGAGAGGCATCCGGTATATTCTGAACCCATATATCTCTGTCTCCGGAGCCAGCCATGCCTGACGAATCCGACGCACGCACGGAAGATATTGTGGCGCGCCAAGCCCTGGAGATCGAACGATTAAAGGATGCGTTCGGATTGCTGGGCGTCAGTCCCTGTTCCTGGTGCAAAAAGTTTTATCGACGCTCCGATCCTGGCGCTTTGTTCGATGCCGGAGTGCTGGTTTGCTATAGCTGCATTCACGAATGGTGGCCACAATGCTGCGCGCAACTCAGCACCAAAGAACGCGAGAACCTCGAAGGCAAGCTGGTCTTCTGGCTGCGCGATCACCATCAAGCCGAAACCTTCAAGGACCCGGCCAAACTGCCCGAGAGTTCGTTGCAGGAATTACACATTGTGGCCACCTGCCTGGAATGCCGCGGAACCGGCAAATCATTAGGGCAGGATAGTTGCCGCTTCTGCGAGGGGCGTGGGACAGTGTGGGTGATTGTTCCGCGAAAGAAGGTCTAGGATTCTCAGCTTTCAGTAAAGCAGAAGCAGTTGGCCTGGCCGAACCTGCTGAATCTTACACCGTAAGGTCACCGGCATGTGGCACAAACTCTACTCCTTTTTCTTTCCAGTTGTGTTCAACCCGGTCATAAATTCTTTCGGGCACAACCGGTGCGCTCTGTTCGAGTTCCTGTAGCTGCTTTGAAATCCTCACGAGAGGGGAGTCCGCGCCGGCCAATCCCGCAAGGGGCTGCGCACGGATGAGTTCAACTTCCCATATCAACGCCTTGTACTGTACGCCAGCGGCTCGGTGTTTTTCTGTTCGCTCCGACAGGTTGAGGAAGGAATTCACGCCTGTGAGAATTGCGGCCAGGATACTAACCAGCGCGACGGCCACCTTGATCCCAAAAGGTGGAGACTCGATACCCTTATCAAGCGTGGCAAATACGGTGGTGCCGACGATCGCGGAGAAGCCCGTGGCCAGAGCGCCCATCCAAGTTTTGATCCGATCGTAACGGCGCGCGGCGAGATCGTGTCTGTCTCGGCCTTTGTGGAGATGTAGCAGCCAGCCTCGGAGCAACTCTGGAATCTCCAAGGGCTCGAATACTTTGTTGGCGCTCGGATGCCCGGAATAGGCCGCCATCGCGGAACCTGCCGAATCAGACAGAGAATCCCTATGAGTGAGAACCTCCAAAAAATAAGAGTTCCGAGGTGGTGTTGAGTCCATTCCTCTCGGCCAGTAGCTCGCGTTAGACCCTTGCTTGACCTGCTGTGCCGCTTCCCTTGCGGGCGCCCTGCATGCGATCTTCGCTTGGGCTCCGGGCTCACCGCCAACCGGATAAACCTACTCAACGCCTCGGAACTCTATCCTGCCTTCGACTGGGTCTCCCGTTCTCCTCGACCAGCGCTTTGCTATAGACCCTCGCTTGCCTTCTCTCCGCATTTTTCAATGTGAGAGTGACTACGCTTGAGCCCCGGACGCTGCACCAACCGGAAAAACTTAAGAAACTGTCAAAGAACAATCTTGTTGTACTCCTTTTAAATTTTCCGTCAACGAAAACATGGCGGGTTTATCCGGCTTGTTTTCAATGGAGTGCAGTCCGTGCACAGGCGGGTGACCGGATATTGTGCAGCCTCTGAAGCCCTCCCTCGCAAATGACAGGCTGGGCGCGCGTTTTCGCCATCCTGTAGCCGGAGCAAGGCAATGCAACCAACTCGTGGCAGCGTTGCCAGCCTGTGAATATCCCGTGAAAGGCTTGCTGGATAAGGGATTTCGCTCGCTCGCCGGGTCCGGTGGAGCACTCACCCGGTAAAGTCCACTGCGTTTTAATGGCTTGACAATGCAGGTAAGTCTGATAAAGTGCCAGAAAAGCTGCATATATCCACGACTCGCAGGTGCCTAGGTTATGAAGAATGTTTATGAAGTTCTGCGGCAGAAGGAAATGGAGCTGACCCGGCTGGAGAAGGAAGTGGAAGCGCTGCGCCTGGTGGCTCCGTTGCTTTCCGAAGAAAAAGAAATCAACGCCGAGATGATGAAACCCGCGCTGGCCCAGGCCGTGAACGGCCCCCAGTCGCCCATTCGCATCCCCTCGCCTCCAGTGGTCGCGGCCGCGCAACCGGTGCGCGCCGCCGGTTGGGATGATACTGCTAAGCGCTGGCCGTAGGAAGCGGCAAACGCTTTCCGGCGATCACGCGTTCATCGGCGTGTCCAACGTCCCTCAGGAAAGGGAAGGGCACGAGTTTACTCGTGCCGTCAGTCTGAAAAATGTGTCCGCGCTTCAGCGCCTGAGGTACGCTTCTTTGAGAAAATCGATCCCTTTCCGAAACAGCTTTCCTAAGCCATTTGCGAGAGTCGCGATTCTCATCTTCCGATAGCCGCTACCGCCCCGCAATATCCCGGAGTGCAGCCAGCAGCCGATCCACTTCCTCCACGGTGTTGTAATGCACGAGGCCGATGCGCAGGAAGCCGCCGGACTTTTCCACATCGAGCCGCTCGGTGAGGTTCAAAGCGTAGTAGTTTCCATCCCAGGTGAAGAAGCCCTGCTCGCCGAGTTTGGCGGCGAGTGCCAGCGGAGTTTGGTCTGCTGTTTGATTGATCACGCGCAAGGCTAGTGTGGGGCAGCGCTCTTCGAAGCGTGCGGGATCGGTGATGCCGTAGATTTTTATAGCGGGAATTTTTGCGAGGCCGGCAATCAGGCGATCCATTAGTGCATGTTCATATCGATGGATGGCCTCGAACCCGGCTACGATGGCGGCGCGGCGAGTGGAAGGACCAGGTGTGTCAGGACCAAGTGTGGAAGGACCATGTGGGGACAGCCGCCTCGGCTGTCCGTCGAGCGAAGCGAGACCGTTGCGATCATAAGCCCCTCGGCCGAGATCGGCGATGTAGTCGACGCATGCCGTGATGCCGGCGATGCATTCGTGGTTGAGCGTGCCCCACTCCCAGCGGTTGGGGATGGCGTCGGTGAGCGGACGCACTTTGTAGGGACGCAGCCGCTGCAGGTGTTCGCGCTTGCCGAAGAGAACTCCCATGTGCGGGCCGAAGAATTTGTAAGTCGAGCAGACAAGAAAATCGCAGTCCAGCGCGGCAACATCGATGAGGCCGTGCGGGCCGTAGTGGACGGCATCGATGTAAGCCAGCGCGCCGGCCGCGTGAGCCAGGCGGATGATGGCCTTCACGGGATTGATCGTGCCCACCGCATTCGACGCGTAGCCGACCGCTACCAGCTTCGTGCGGTCATTAATTTTGCTGGCCAGGTCGGCGAGGTCGAGCGTGCAGTTCTCTTCGTGAATCTCCGCCCAGCGAATGGTTACGCCCTTTTCTTCCAGCGCAAGCCACGGCGAGACATTGGCGTCGTGATCGAGCCGCGTGACCAGAATTTCGTCGCCCGGGCCAAGGTCGCGGCCGCCGATCTCCCGACCAAAGCTGCGGGACATGGCATAGGTAAGCGTGGTCATGTTTGGACCGAAGACGATTTCGTCGGCGCCGCAGTTGAGGAAGTCGGCCATGGCGGCGCGGGCCTCGGCGAGCATGGCATCGGTGTCGCGGCTGGTGGCGTAGGCTCCGCCGGTGTTCGCGTTGTTGCGTCGCAAGTAGCCGGAGATGGCGTCGATCACCCGCTGCGGAACTTGCGTTCCTCCGGGTCCGTCCAAAAACGCGGCGGGATGCCCGTTAACGGTTTGCGCAAGCGCGGGGAATTGGGCGCGGACCCAAGGAATATCTAAGGGTGTAGACAGGGTAGTCTCAGCGGTCGGCATGGTCGTCTTTTAGTTTTACCACGCTGCGTGGTTTCCCGGCTCGTCTCTCACTTTTGTTCGAGAGGTTGAGGGCTTAACCTAATGACCGCCGACACCAGCACGACCTTAGTCCTTGCTCCCGACCAACTCCGGCCCATCACGGCGTGACGCGGAATTTCGTGTTGCTTTTGAGCGTGCCCCGCCGGGTGGTAACCTCGACCGTCCCAGTGGTCGCGCCTTCCGGAACCGTGGTGCTGATTTCGGATTTCGAGACCACAGTGAACGTCGCTGCTGTGCCGTTAAACGTGACGCTGGTCGCGCCCGTCAGATTGGTTCCCAGAATCTTGACGGCCGCTCCCACCTTGCCGGATGTGGTCTGGGTTTCAACAAACTGGCGCAGACCCACCGACAGGCTGAAAACCGTGCCATTCCCGCCCCCCGACACACAGCCCTCACAGGTGGAACTTGCGCCGCCCAGCCAAGTTGTCCCATAGAAGGTTCCATTGGTGTCCTGGGTAGGCGCGGCGAGGGGGCCGTAACCGTCCTTGCAATCGCTCTGGGAGCAAAAGTTGTATAGCGTGGTCAGGGTCCCGCTCGGAGTCATTTTGAAAATCGTCCCACCCACGCCGTTGATTCCTCCAAGCTGGGTCTCCCCGTAAAGGTTCCCATCGGTGCCCTGAACCAGCCCCGCAGTGGGCCATATGCCGTCCGTATCATCGAAGCTGACTAGCGTTGTCAATGTCCCGCTTGGGGTGATCTTGAAAACCGTGCCGTAGCCGTAGGGGGAATTGTAGGCTCCGCCATAGAATGTGGTCCCGTAGAAGTCCCCATTGGTGGCCTGGATCAGCCCCACGTTGGGGTTCTTGCCGTCTGTGTACTCGAAGCTATGCAGCGTCGTCAGCGCGCCACCCGTGGTGATTTTGAATACCGTGCCACAGCCAGAAGTGCAGGCAGTGCTGTTCCCGCCAAACACCGTCGCCCCGTAAAAGCTCCCATTGGCGGCCTGAACCAATGGCCCGACGGGCCCTGAGCCGTCCGGGCAGCCACTTTGCGAGCAGAAACTGTAAAGCGTGGTCAGCGCACCGCTCGGGGTGATTTTGAATACCGTGCCCTGGCCATAAGCCCCGCCATAGGACGTGACCCCGTAGAAGTCCCCATTAGTGTCCTGGACCAGTCCCGCGCTGGGGTAAGAGCCGTCGGTGCTGTCGAAGCTGTGCAGCGTCGTCAGCGTGCCGCTCAGGGTGATTCTATACACCGTTCCATAGCCGCTCGCTCCGCCTCCGCTGGTCCCGTAGAGGTCCCCGTTAGTGGCCTGGATCAGCGCCCCGGTCGGGGTCTCCCCGTCCGTGCAACCGGGTTGTGCGCAAAAGCTGTAAAGCGTTGTCAGCGTGCCGCTCGGAGTGATTGTGAAGACTGTGCCGCAGCCTGTCGTGACTGCATAAAACGTGCAGTCTTCATTGGCGCCGCCCACCTGGGTTGTTCCGTAGAGGTTCCCATTCGTGGCTTGAACGAGGCTTGCCTGCGGTGCATAGCCGTCCGTGCCGTCGAAGCTGAACAGCGAGGTGAAAGTCTGCCCCTGCGCCGATTGGGCGGTGACGACAGCCAGCATCGGCACGGCTGCTGCTACTAACACTGCGCTGGCTGCTCTCAAACGCATCCTCGAAATCCAATTCCGTTGTTGCTCTGTGTTCTTCACCTAGATTCTCCTTTTCAATCCATCAGTTTCGAAATAGATGCACGACGAACGGACGTTGCCGGTTTTTGCGTTCGGCAGGCTCCACAGGCCCGCTCTACTCATTCGCGAGAAAACGCGAATGAGTGAAGCGCCTGGTGAGTCGATTGTCCTACTCCAATTAATTACGGCTTTCCCGTGTTGATCTGCACATAACTGGAGCAGAAAATTCCTTTCGTGGGGGTGGTCAGCGTGGAGAGCACCCCCACTGTGCCTTCCGGAGACAGAGTGGTTGTCTTGGTAATGGTCACCGGCGGAACCGTGATTGGCTGCGATAAAGAGAACAGGTTCGTGATGGTGTTTTGATCGGTCAGCCAGGCGTTCCACGTGGTTGCAACATTGTTCCCAACGGTGAAATCCATGGTCAGGGTACCGGAAGCGTAGCTGGCAGCGTTTTTCAAGGTACAAGGCGGATAGGTCTGCGTGCACACGCCCACCAGGCACGATGCCTCCAGGGTGTAGTTGATCGGCGTCTCGCTGCCCCTCATGAAACCGCCCGGGTCTTCGTAGACGAGCACCATGTACGAGCCCGCCACAGGCGGCGTGAAGTCGATCTGGACGGTGTATAAGCTCCCAAAGAAAATATTGGTGCATCCCGACCCAGCACTGCTGCCGCTGGGAGAATACACGGTCATACACAGGTTTTGGGGGGAGCCGCTGGCTGCAGTAGCCGACAGTTGGTAAGTGCCTGTGGTAACGCCCGCGAAAGTGTAGGCTGGCTCATCAGCCGGCGAGGTGACACTACCGGCCACGACTGTTCCGAGGCTCAGCTTTTGCGCATCTGGGGGAACCGGGTAGAGGCGTTCCAGCGACGCCCCGTAGTTCACCGCGCCCTCAGTGAGCTCAGTTATCACCATCGTATAGCTGCCAGTCGTAGTCAGCGTCTGGTCGGTCATGACGGTGAAGGTTTCATTGTCGTCAGCTAGATTGGTGCACCCGGAGAAGATCTGCGCCGCGCTGGGGTTGTAGAGAGTCAGGCACATGTTCTGGGAGCCAGTGTTAATCCCCGCAAAAAAACTGTAGACGTCCCCGCTGTTTGCACTGAACACAAAGGAATCGACATCGCCGGGCGTGTTTAGGGTGCAATTGGTGCCTGCGAAGAGATCCCCGGAGGCGATGGGCACGTTCTGGTTGGGCTCAGAGGGACAGTCCGCAGTTCCAGCCAGCGCGGACCGGGGTATGAGCAGAAGCCCAAAAAACAGAGATGCCAAGGGCAGCACGAAGTTGCGCGTTAGTTTCATAATGTCCTCTTAACCGGGATTTTTTCTTGGAAACGAGGCGGGCGGACGGGGTTCCGCGCCCCTCTTAGCAACGCTCCAAGCTCGGCGATGCTAGCACGAGACCGCACGTCTGGCGCGGCTTTTGATCGAAGATGATATGAAGTCGGTATAAAGTCGGGGTGTCAGGGCGTCTGGAGGGCGACGAACTCCGATTTGCAGCCGACGAGACAGCGGATTTTTTCGAATTCGGCTTGTTCTTCGAGGCTGAACGAGTGGGCGTCTTTGCCTTTTGCATAAAACTGCGCATGCGCCGTGCGAAATTGCTCATCCGCGTAGGCTGCCTCCAACTCGAAATGCTTGTCGAACTCATACCACATCAGGCAACTTGGGGGTTGCAGGCATTCCGCCACCGAAAATCGAATCCGGCCATGTTCGATGGTGGCCTCCTGCCCTGCGTTGTAGACGGACAAAGTCTTGTTCAGATCGCTGCGCGGAAACAGCAGGCGAAGCCTCTCCTCGGCCGCGCCCATGCCGTGGATTTGCAACTCCGGCCGCGCCGCCTCGGTGGACGCGCCAAACACCCGGTCAGGATCAAGCACGATCAGCGTGGCTTGATGGTAGCCATTGCTGATTCCTGTCGCTACGATCTGCTCCCGCCCATCGCCATCGAGGTCGGCCAAGGTAAGGTGGTCCAGATGCCCCGAATGCCAGTACTCAGAAATGGTTTTGCCGTTGGAATCGAGCATCGCGATCTGATTAGGCCACCACGGATCATGGATACTTGAAACCACGATTCGGAGAGGCCTCTTCTCCGTTGCCTTCAGAACAACCAGCGCAACCGTCCTGAATGTGGCTGGCGTTCCCTCGAGCTCCGGCAGCTCTCTTCCAGGTGTCCAACGCCATTTCTCTTTGCCTCGATCCGAGTAGCAGATCAGCGTCGTCGAGCGCGACCTTGGGCTGATCGCCGGATGATAGAGCAGAAGAACGCTGGTGTGGCCTTTACCATCCAGATCCACGAACCTGATACGCGGCGCTAGCCCCTGGTCGTAGAACTCGGGCCAGAACCCGTCGGGAAATCCCTTGCTCCAAAGCTCCTTTCCTTCCGCATTCATAATCCTGAGTATCGCTCCGTCGAGGCGCCCGGACTGAGGCTGGTCATGCCCTGCCAGCATTCGGAAGGAAATGTAGCCCACCATGCACATGCATAAGATAGCTACCGCGGCCACTGCCGCTATCTTTAGGCCTCTACGGGGATTCACGGCTGGAACCGGCGGACGATCCTCGCTACCCCCGCGAGGTTTCGCTACGATCCATCTCTTTTCCTGCGTGCCATCGGGAGCGGGTACGGAACGATTGGGAAGGCTAATCGTGATGAGGTCGTCCTTACCTTCGCCGTTGTAATAGGATTCCAGCGCACGCCGCAGCCTGTTCATCTCTGCCGCTACGTCTGCCGATCCCTTTGTCTTACTCTCGTTTGGCCACAGTTCCTTGATCACCCGGTCAGGCTTCAGAGCGGTTTGCGAATCCATGTTGCTGAATAAAACTTCCAGCAGCTTCCTGAGCTGGCCCTTGCTGGCGAAGCTCTGGCTGCGCAGGATTCTGCCGATTTGGTCGCTGATAGCGGAGCGATCCATGGACCAGACGAACTCGATAGGACTCGATGAACTCTATACCATAAGCCCAACGAAAATGCAGCCCTTTGCCCACCGCTCGCCCACCCCGGCGCTTTATCCAAGGTTCCTTACCCCCGGAGGACGTCAATGCGCGCAATCCTCACAAAGTCCGCCAGCATCCCGTAAGCCGTCGCGTACAGCCCAGGATTTTCCTCAGTGATGGCGAGGCCGGGAAAGATGTCGGTTTCGAAATAAATATAAGACGACGCGCCGCTAACCTGCGCCATGGGATCGCTCAGCGGGATTTGCTCCGGACCAACGCTGGCCGCGACTCCGCTCTCCGTTTTTCTCGCGCGGCAGACTAGTTTGTAAGGACGGCCTTCTTTTCTGGCGGCACGCACGGCCTCCCCACTCAGGCTGCGAATGCCTTCACGCTCAATCTCTTCCAGGCGCACCGGCACACCCATCAGCACGGTGATGAGCGCCGCGGTCTTTACAGCGGCGTCCCAGCCGTCAATATCGTGCGTGGCATCGGTTTCGGCGATTCCGAGTGCCTGCGCTTTCTTCAACGACTCATCAAAGCTGAGGCCGTTTTCCATTTCACTCAGAATCACGTTCGTCGTCGAATTCAGGATGCCGTGAAATCCCTGCAGATGGATCACAGGCAGTTGATCAAACAAAGAAAAAATAGGAACGCCATCCATCACTGTGGATTCGAACAGGAAGCGCTTGCCCCGAGCGGCCGCGAGGTCGCGCAGTTCGCCGTAGGCGTGGACGACGGGTCCCTTGTTAGCGGTGATGGCATGAGCTCCGTGATCGAGCGCGGCGCGGATGTGATCGACCGCCGGCTGTCCATTTTCTACGTTGAGTGACGTGGCTTCGAAGAGAACATCGGCGCGGGCGGCTCTCAGCCAGTCCCGAACGTTTTTCGGCCATCCATCGACCTCCCGGCCTGCGCGCGCGGTCGCGCTCTCCACACCAGCTGGATCAAGACCATCGGGATCGACATTCCATCCTAGCCGCCGGCTTGCGATTCCCGTAATACGAAAAGCAATTCCGTGGCGCTCGCGCAGTTCCTGCTCACGATCGAGCAACAATTCCGCCAGCGTGCGGTTAACATTGCCGAAACCGAGAAAGCAAAGGTTGTAGTTGCGAATTGTTTCCCCCGCCTACCCCATCACCTGTGTGTGCTCGGGTTTGATCTTGTAGAGCACGCGCACTTCGCCGGGCTGGCCGTAGGGATATTTGTCCACGCCGAGATATTTCTTGGCCATCTTATCGATGTGAGCGCTCGCGCCCTCCTCCGTGATCTCCACCACGCGGCCGCGAATCTCCAGATACCGGTAGGGATTTTCCGGATCGATGACGGCCAGCGACACCCGCGGATCGCGGCGCACGTTGCGATCTTTTTGCCGTCCCTTGGCCGAGTTGAAGATGACGTGTTCCCCGTCATAGTCGCACCACACCGGCGTCACTTGCGGACGGCCATCCGGCATGAGCGTCGCCAGACTGGCAAAGGCGCGCTTCTGAAACAGATCGCGATATTTCTCAGGGATAGTTTCCGGCATAAAAACCTCCTTGCGGTCATGCAATGAATTGACAGGACATTATAGATGCCGCAGCCGATTTGCCGCCTGCAGCCAATCTCAGTATTCTTCAGTCCATGATTTCGATCGAAGCTAAAGTAGCCAGGAGCCTGCAAAATCTCTAACCCATGCTCAAGATCGCAATCAAGATCGCAAATTAAGACAGGAGAACTAAACCCCATGATCAACTCCTCCCGGCGCACGAATGATCGCAGGATTTTTCCCGTCAGCCCCGTGGCCATACTGCTCGCGCTGCTGCTCGTGCTTTCGGCGATGGTGGCCGCTCAGACGGCCAAATATCCTCAGACGATCGTCTTCATGACTGACTTTGGCGTGGTGGATGATTCCGTGGCGATTTGCCGCGGCGTGATGTATTCGATCATGCCCGAGGTGCGCATCGTCGATCTCACGCATCAGGTAACGCCGTTCTCCATTCTCGATGGCGCGCGTTTTCTTTATGGCGCAACGCCTTACTATCCCGCCGGCACGGTCTTTGTCGTTGTCATCGATCCCACCGTGGGCAGCACGCGCAAAGCAATCGTGGCCAAGTCCAAGCGCGGCCAGTATTTTGTGCTGCCGGATAACGGCCTGCTCACCCTGGTGGAACAGCGCGACGGCATCGAGGCCGTTCACGAGATCACGAATACGGATTGGATGATCGGAACGAAGACGTCATCAACCTTCCACGGGCGCGATATTTTTTCTCCCGTGGGTGCGCATGTCGCGCGCGGCGAGGATTGGACGAAGGTAGGTCCGGAGATGCCGGTTGCGTCGCTGGTGCATTTGGAGTTGAAGGCGGCCCAGCTCAACGATCGCGGAGTTACGGCGGAGGTGATTGCCACCGATGGTCCATTCGGCAATCTGGTCACGAACCTCGACGCGGAAGATTTTCTGCAACTCGGCTACCCGCGCGGCCAGGAAGTTCCGGTGAAGATTGGTGGCAAAGAAATGAAAATCAAATTCGTGCGGACCTTCAGCGATGTG
>PLUI01000184.1:4143-10660 GCA_003164855.1 Acidobacteriaceae bacterium | reverse complement strand
CCATTCCCGCCTGCTCCATGCCGTCATCACTGAGTGCGACCCCGCGGAGCACGCCTTCCTCCCGGAACGTTCCGTCATGGTTGTTCATGAACAGCAAACTCGGGGTGGAGTCGCAGGCAACAAAAATGTCTGGCCAGCCGTCTTCNNAACGTGCCGTCGCCGTTGTTGCGATATAGCGAATGTCTGCCAGGAGGCAATCCTCGCGGCCCGCACTCAACCGGAACGCCCTTCCAATTGCAATTTACGTTCTCCCCTGGCACGGGCGCGTGCTCGAAGGAGAACCGCACGTAATTGGATACGAAGAGATCCAGGTGCCCGTCCCGGTCGTAGTCGAGGAAACTACACCCCGCCCCCCAGCGTGGTTGATCGTTCCAAAGGCCGGCGGCTTTGGTCACATCAGTAAACGTTCCATCTCTGTTGTTGCGATAGAGACGGTTTTGTCCGAAGTAGGTGCAGAAGATGTCCTCAAATCCGTCGTTATTGTAGTCGCCGATGCAAACCCCAGACGCCCAGCCCACGGCCTTCAGCCCGGACTTCTCCGTCACATCGGTGAACGTACCGTCGCGGTTGTTCTTGTAAAGGCGGTTCGTCGCCTCCGGCGGGTCTCCGGTCAGCCGCGTACCGGATAACAAGAAGATGTCGATCCAGCCGTCGTTGTCGTAGTCGATGAACGCGCAACCGCAACCGGTAGCTTCCAGAATGTATTTCTTGCTGTCGACACCGCCGTATATCACAGGAGCGTGCAACCCCGCAGCTGCTGCGACATCGACGAAGTGTGCATAGAAGGGACGCCCCGACGGTGCTGGTCGTGCCACCGGTTTGACGGTGTGACTCGCTACCCCCTGAGCCAGGAGCCGTGGCGCTGTCACGAACAGCGCAGAACCAAGAGACCATCTGACAAAGTCGCGGCGATTAAGGGTCAAGGCCGTTGTTGCTCCAAGGGCGGAGTTTTCTCTTCTACTAGTTTGTAACGATTGTGTTCGGCTTCTTTCTTGGTGCCCTCCATTCGGAGGTCAGCCAACCGCTTGAGCAGGTCCGGAATGTCGTTCGTTTGCCCGCTTTTGCGCAGCGCTTGGATCAAGTGATACAACGCTGTTTGGTCCTTGGGGTCGCTGCTCAGTGCTTTGCGGCACTGCCCGAGGGCTGCTTCGTTCTGTCCTGCTTGCAAATAGAGCTTCGCCAGAACGTCACGAGCTGCCGCCAGAGAGGGGCGAAGCGAAATGGCCTTCTTAGCGGATACCATGGCTTCGCGAAACTCCAAACTGCTTGGATCGGGGCCGCGTTGCGTCAAGATGTCTGCTTGCAAGTAAAGGAGGAACGGATCATTGGGTCTCTTGACTAATTTTGATCGTACCGTAGCCAGCGCGCGCTCGGGGTCGTTCTCCTGCACGGCGGCCAGCCCCTCCGCAGCCGAGCCCATCGACTGCCGGGGATCGAGCGAGTCGGCGGCCTCGAAATCATCCTCGGCTTTGTCATATTGCGCAAGCTGCACATAGAGGACGCCGCGCGCCACATACAATGCCGCCGCCTTCGGCTCCGCTCGAAGTCCAGCGTTGATCATATCGACGCCGACAGCGAACGACTGATGGTCGAGAGAAACATTGGTGAAATCGAGATAGAGGCTAATATTGTGAGGATCCGACAGAATTGCCTGGCGGAGAAGGCGGACTGCCTCTGGAGTGTTTCCATCGGCCTCGTAAGCGGAGGCGGCCAAATCAAGGACGTTAGCATCGGTCACGTTTTCCTGCAGCAACGGCTGCAATGTCGCGATAGCATCTTTGGAGTGCTGCGCCATCAGTTGGACTGACGCCAGCCGACAACGAACACCGGCATCGGAATTCGACTGTGCCAACGCACGACTGAAGACTAAAATCGCCTTCTCAGTATCCTCCAGATGCACCAAACAATCGCCGTACGCCTGCAACGCTCCGGGTTGCGATTCCAGCACTGAACCACTCCGCTCAAAGTGAGGCACCGCAGCGGCACAGTCGCCGCGCCGGTAAGCCAACACGGCTAACATGGCGTGGCTAGTCGGATCGTTCGGACTCCGCTGCAAAATATGTTGTAAGAGCGCAACCGCGTCTTTCCCCCCGTTCTCGTACTCGATCTGTGCCGCCCCTTCCAAAGCAGGAAGATAATCCGGCGAATTCTCCAGCGCGTGGCGGAACGCACCGAGCGCCTCCCTTTTATCTCCTTTGCCGGAAAAGGCTATGCCCCGCAAGGTCCACAACTGCGTATTCTTGGGGCTCAGTTGCAGCTCGGATTGCAGCAATTGCAGCGCCTTGTCGAATTGCCCCACCCGCAAAGCAGAAGTAATGGGTCCGATCCGATCTGCCGTGGCCTGAGCAACGATAAAGGAGCCGGCGGAGAGCACGGTAACCAGAACGCCAAGCCGGATGAGCAAACGCATGGCTGCTATTATCTCTCGCTTCGCCCACGTTTCAAACATGGGCAAATGTTTACCGCATATCCCCCGCGAAGTTGCGCTGTTTGGGTGTCGACGCTACGGGAGTCTTCTGGTTCGCGTCCAAGTAGGAAAGCTTTGACCACGGAACATCGTAGTAAAGGATTACCGGCCCAGCCTCAGTTCTCACGTCTGCAGTTTTATTGCCGGAGCGAACGATTACCACCACATGCCGGTTTGGCTTTCCTTTCACCAGTACAGAATCGTTTATCTTGGGAACGTATTTGTAGGGGTTTGCCATGGCGGGAGGTTCCTCAGACTTCTGCTAGATTCATAATCCTATGGCTTTGGAAATCGCACCACTACTGTATTCCGCGCAGCCATTGAGCACTTCTGCTATCTTGTTTAGTCACTAAGATCGCTCGCGATACGGTTTCCGTTTGAAGGAATGGATGCTTCGATCTCCAATTCCATGCCGGCCGCCGGCGCACGCCAAAGTACAAACGGTCAGGATGGAGGATAACATGGACTGCGACAGAAATCGTTTGCTCACAATTGCATTGGGGCTGCTATCGTTTGGTATTCTCCTACTAATAGTTGCCGCCACCGATTCCACCATAAGGCCGCGTTATCCCGAAGACGATATGGGAAAGGATTCTCTTCCTGCCCGGAAGAAGGCCCAGATGGAGGCCGCGAAGCAGTTCAAGGTTTTTTACCAGTTCCAGTTCACCGACAAGCTCAAAGAAAGTGGCATCACATTCACCTACCACGCGGTTGACGACATCACCAAGCACATGCGGATGGGCCACTACGATCATGGCGGCGCAGTAGCCGTTGCAGATGTTGACGGCGATGGGTTGTACGACATCTACTTTGTCAATCAGGTTGGTGGAAACGAACTGTGGAAAAACCTCGGCGGCGGCAAGTTTAAGAACATCACTCAAGAAGCCGGCGTCGGACTTCCGGGCCGGATCAGCGTGGCTGCGGCCTTCGCCGATATCGACAACGACGGTAGCCAGGACCTGTTCGTCACCACTGTTCGTGGCGGAAACGTGCTGTTCAAAAATGACGGCCACGGACACTTCAAAGACATCACCCAAGAAGCCGGCCTGGGGCTCGTCGCTCACTCTTCGGGAGCGTTCTTCTTCGACTACGACAACGACGGATTGCTCGACCTCCTGGTCTGCAACGTCGGCAAGTACACCTATGACGAAAAAGGGGCGGATGGCGAGTACGTTGGGATACCCAATGCCTTTGAAGGCCACCTGCACCCGGAGCGTTACGAGTATCCCGTCCTCTACAAGAATATGGGCCACCACCGTTTCAAAGATGTGACCGCGGAGGTTGGATTGACCCCGCATGGATGGTGCGGCGAGGCGACCTTCAACGACCTGAACGGCGATGGTTGGCCCGATATCTTCTTTCTCAACATGCAGGGACACAGCCACTACTACGAAAACCAGGGGGGCAAAAAGTTTGTCGAGAAAACGGACCAGTATTTCCCTAAAACTCCATGGGGCGCCATGGGAATCAAATTTTTCGACTACGACAATGACGGCCTTATGGATCTTTTCATCGTTGACATGCACTCCGACATGAGTGATGAACCGGGCCCTGAAAACGAAAAGAAGAAATCGAACGTCACTTGGACCGATTCCTATATTCAAGGAACTAAGTCCGATTACATCTGGGGAAATGCCCTCTATCACAATCTGGGCAACGGCAAGTTTGAAGAAGTTTCCGACCTTCTGGGAGTGGAAACGTACTGGCCCTGGGGCCCCAGCGTAGGAGACCTTAACGCCGACGGATGGGATGACATCTTCATCGCGTCCGGCATGAGCTATCCCTACCGCTACGGCATCAATTCCCTCTTATTGAACGACCGCGGAAAAAAGTTTGACGATGCCGAGTTCGTTCTCGGAATCGAACCGCGCAAGGACCTCTACACGCCATGGTTTGAAATCGACTGTTCTGACCCGCAAGAAAGGCAGGCCCAGGAAAAACTGGATAGCAAAGTCTGCGTCGGCCAGAGCGGCAAATCGATCGTCATGGCGCCTCGTTCGAGCCGCTCCTCCGTCATATTCGATTTGGATAACGACGGCGATCTCGACATCGTGACCAACGACTTTAATTCCGAGCCGCAGGTGCTGGTCAGCGATCTTGCGCAGCGTAAGACAATTCACTGGCTGAAAATCGTGCTCGCAGGCACCAGTTCAAATCGTAACGGATTGGGCGCAACCATCCGGGTGCGCGCCGGCGGGCAAACCTATACCAAGTACAACGACGGCAAGTCCGGCTATCTGGCTCAGAGTGTTCTGCCGCTTTACTTCGGCCTGGGGGACGCAGAGAAGATTGACCGCGTGGAGGTCGATTGGCCATCGGGGCGTAAACAGGTTTTGACGACCGGGATCGGGGAAAATCAAACACTGAAGGTCACAGAACCGAACTAGCTGAGCGGAGCCTCACGGTCCCAACGGCTTTGCTACCGCCGCTGATGATGTCGGCCTGCGGAACTTGGCATCGTCGATCGGAACATTTTGCCGGATCTGTTCCAGTTGGATCATCGAGCTTTCACCCGGACGAGCGATCGTCCAGCGGAACGGAGTCTCCACTCCGTCAACGATCCGGTAGTCGTCGTAATCAATTTGGGTCGGAATGAGGCCAAGCGGAGACTCGGCAAACTGCACGATTCGTTCCAACAGCCCTGACTGTTTGTCGAAATAAAGCTTCACCGGCGGCTGTCCCACTTTTTTACAAGACATCACATAAGCTTCCCGGTCGCCGATCTCCTCTGGATATTCCACTCGCAGCTCAGGAAAAGCCTGCTTAATGTGCAGGGGGAAATGTAGATCTGCGTCAATCTGAGCGGCATCCAGTTCGGAGCCATGCATATCACGTACAGGCCGTCCCGGCATGCTCGCCCAGCCCTCATGGCCGTTGAAAACGGTAATGCTGTCTCCTGACGGCAGGTGCCGGATCACGGCCTGCTTGTCGGGACCCTGATCGAAAACCTCTGTGCGGATGGCTTGTCCGCCTAGCGTTGTCGTGCCCTGCTCCTCGCGGCTGGCGACCTTCTCGATCGCAACCGCTCCTCCGAGCGCACGAATGTAGTTGTCGATTAGTTGGTCTGCGGTAGGCATGTCGACGGGAAGTTTTTCTGAACCAGAACCCGCGGCCGCTCGTGGCTTGGCTTCCACTTCACTGTCAACCATCGGAACCGCTTCCGGTTTAGGCGAACCGCGATGACAAGAGTAGCAAGTAACTTCCCGATTGCCCGCGAAGCTCTCTTTATCGATCGCAAACATCATTCGCATCATATCGCGCGCGACCTGTTTTGGCTTCTTATCGTCTTTGTCAAAATGATCCTGCACGTGGCAATAGTTGCATTCCACGCCGAGTGACGCAGCGATGAATCTCATGGCGGGGATTAACTGATCAGAGGAAACACCCTTGAGCACCTGGATGTTTTTGAAAACCGCCTCGGCCATTGCGGGCGAACTGCCTTGCGAAATCTCGTCCTCGGTTTTGTTTGAAGGTGGGTCCATGGCCGCGCTGACCTTGCCCGCTAGCTCAGCGGCCTTCACCACATTTCCCTGCCGCTTATACAGATCGATCAGAGGAATATCCGCAGGCAGATCTAACGGATCCATNNTAGGCTGACGCCGCATTGGTCTCGCCTGCAACCGAGTCCGGGTCGAGCTGAAGGGCGCGCTCGAAAGCCAGTTCCGCCTCCGTCGATTGCTTTCCCAACAGCAGTGCCGTACCCATGGCGGTGAAAACTGCGCTGTCGGTGGAGAACTGATCTTGCACTTCCGTGAGCATGCGGTAACCTCGGACGACAAATGGCGGGGAACGGCGTTCCCCGCCGACATTCACGTAGGCGATGCCCAGATTCCTCTTCTGCAAATCAGGCGCAGGCTCGCGCCAGGCAGCAATGTCGGTATTTTCCGGCAGAGTTTCTTGCGCCTCGGGACGGCGCTGGATTCTATGGTCGGTGAATGCCGTATGTCCTCCATCTTTGGCATCCCGCCGAGGCATATGGCAACCGATGCAATTACTCTCCTTGCCCGGATGCGAGCCGGGAAACTTCTCCATGTGGCAGGAAAGGCATTT
>PLUI01000184.1:0-4122 GCA_003164855.1 Acidobacteriaceae bacterium | reverse complement strand
ACATTTCGGTAAGTGGTGAAAACATCTTCCAGGCTCTGTCCCGGCCGAAAGTCGCTAAACTTCTTTCCCGGATTCAGCACCCTGCCAACTCCTAACAAGTGACATTGTTCGCAGATGCTGTCGCGAGCGGCAGGCTCCAGCTTCGCCGGATTGATGATCGTGCCCGCTCTGGGATCGCTGAGGTGCTTTTCAGCCGAGCCATGACAACGCTCGCATGTGATCGCTTCCGCGGAGAACGCCGGCGACCGGTATTGGTTCGAGGTACCAGAGAGGTGCAAAGCAGTTCCTGAATGGCAAAACAGACATGCTTCGGCGACAGGTCGCGTGAAATCTGGATTGGGCTGTCCCTCGTATCCGGGTGCCAAATCGTAGGCATGGCGAGTCTTATAGTAGGCGACGGGCGATTGAAACAGATGACCCGCTAAGTCGAGCAGGTAGCCGGAGGCGTGGTTGCCGGAGCCGATCACGTAATCCATGCGGTAGTTGGTTACGTCTCCACCACTTTGCAGCCGCTGCCAATAGCCCGTCGGCGACGAATACATCGTGATCTTTGCTCCGAGAGTATCGACTGTGCCATCGGGCTCCTGGCCCGCGGGGCGCAGCGAGTGCGCCATCGCGGAGCGCGCGTAGCCCTCGACTTCAGAAGCATGACAGAACTGGCAGCGGCTCGCTCCAGCCGGCTCCTTCACCAATTGCGGCGTTGGGAGTTGCGTATCGGAGTGCGCCGCGGCCTTGTCGCTGGATTGTCCTCGTCCAGAGGAAACAATAGCTGGGAGAATAGTAAAAATGGCGAGCAACAGCAGAGGGGTGCGTTTCGGGTCCATGCTCCGGGCGGCATGGACCGTCTTCAAGCAAGAATTGTATCTCCGACGTATCAACTGGTAGACCCTCGACTAGGTAGGCTCTTCATGGCTGCGGAGATTCCCATTGGCCAGAGTTGGCGGAGCGAAAGATGGCTTCGATTACGGCCATGTTCTTGATCGCGTCTTCGAGGGGGACAGGAACTTCAGCGTTTTCCAGAACCGCTTTGGAGAAGGCATCCCCCTGCAGCGTGTACTGATCGCAGACGGGGAAAGTTTCCGTGGTGATGCTTCTGCCGAAGAGGTCACCTCCGTCGTCGATGAAGAGGCGAGTAGGTCGGTCTATCGGCGCGTTGAAGGGGATTTCGAGCTCAATGCGTCCGTGCGTGCCGAGGAAGTGGACGCGCTGGTAGGCAACCAACTGCGTACTGCAAGTGAATATGGACTGCCCCGCGGAAAAGTCGAGAATCGCGGAGGTGAGGCGATCGGTGTGCATCTCGGGGTCGCGGTCGACCTTGGCAACGACGCGGGTGGGCTCCTGTGCGAACGCAAACCGCGATGCGTGGACAAGGTAGCAGCCGATGTCCATGAGGGCGCCACCGCCGCATGCGACCCGGTTGCGAATGTTGGCTGAGTCGAGGTTGAAGTAACTGAAGAAGCCCACGACGGAGCGGAGTTCGCCGACGCGGCCTTCGTCGAGAAGTTCGCGAAGGCGCCGCCATTGGGGAGCGCTGCGGATCATGAAGGCTTCGCCGATCTTGACTCCAGTGCGGGCGCTGACAGCGAGCAGAGATTCAGCCTCGGCGACGGTGAGGCTGAGAGGCTTCTCGCAGAGAACATGCTTGCCGGCTTCAACGGCCTTAATGGTCCAGGGCACGTGCAAGTGATTGGGAAGAGGATTGTAGATGGCGTCGATGTTGGGGTCAGCGAGAAGTTCCTCGTACGAGCCGTAAGCCGTGGGAACGCCCTGAGCGGTCGCTGCCTCCTGAGCCTTCGCAAGATTGCGGGAAGCGATGGCGGCGATGCTCGTGTATTGGCCCTGCTGCATGGCCGGGATGACTTTCTTGAGACTGATGGCGGCCGTGCTGAGAACTCCCCAGCGGAGCTTGTTGGACATGATGGTAATGATAAAGCCAGATAACGTATTCTGGAAAAGAACCACGTTCCGCGGCGGCAAACAAAGCGACCTTGGGATATGTACTTTCTGGGAATCGACGTAGGTACCGGCGGTACGCGCGCTCTCGTCATCGACGAAGGGGGACGTGTGGTTGCCTCCGCCACGGAGGAGCACCGAGCCTTTGCCTCACCGCGAATTGGCTGGGCTGAGCAGGATCCTTGCGATTGGTGGCGAGCATGCCGTTTGGCAGTGCCGAAAGTGCTGGCACAAGGCGATCTGCACGCTGATCAGATTGCATGTGTCGGTCTTTCTGGACAAATGCACGGTGCGGTCCTTGCTGGACGAGCAAGGACGCGTGGTGCGACCCGCCCTGATCTGGTGTGACGTCAGGACTGAAAAACAGGGCCGCGATCTGACCACCCAAATCGGCCCCGAACGCTTAATCCAACTGACTTGCAATCCCGCACTCGCCAACTTCACGCTGACCAAATGTCTGTGGGTCCGGGAGAACGAGCCCGAAAGCTGGAGTAAGGTTCGGTCGCTCCTGCTGCCCAAAGACTATATAAGGTTTGAGTTGACGGGCGAACGCGCAACCGACGTGGCCGATGCATCAGGCACTCTGCTGCTCGACGTTGCCCACCGACGCTGGTCGAAGGAGATGTTAGAGCTAGTTCAAATAGATGAGTCGCTTTTGCCTACCGTGTGTGAGTCGCCGGAAATCTGTGGTCGAATCTCGGCTGCCGGCGCTGCTGCTACTGGCCTGCGAAGCGGAACGCCAGTCGTGGCCGGTGCAGGAGATCAGGCGGCGGGCTCGATTGGCATGGGCGTGGTTTCACCAGGGATGGTGAGTGCAACTATCGGGACCTCGGGAGTAGTTCTGGCCGCAACCGATGGTCCAGCGCTTGATCCCGGAGGACGCCTGCACACGTTTTGCCATGCTGTTCCCGGGCGTTGGCTGGTGATGGGTGTGACCCAGGCGGCGGGACTTTCGCTTCGTTGGTTTCGGGACCAGTTCGGCGTGGGTACAGACGGTCTGCCTGAATCCTATGAGAGTCTCACTACCGAGGCGGAGAAGGCTCCTCCGGGATGCGATGGTCTGCTGTGGGCCCCCTACTTGATGGGCGAGCGCACTCCTTACCTCGACGTAACGGCACGCGCGATGCTAGTTGGCTTGACGGCGTCTCATACGCGAGCTCATGTAAGTCGAGCCATCTTGGAAGGTGTCGCCTTTAGCTTGCGCGATACTCTTACGATTTTTCAGGAAATCGACGTTCCCGTGAAGGCAATTCGCCTGGGCGGTGGTGGTGCCAGGTCACCGCTTTGGCGACAGATCCAAGCCGACATCTACGGACAACCAGTCGAGACTGTCGAGGCGGAAGAAGGCGCCGCCTACGGAGCAGCGATCCTGGCGGCAGTCGGCGCGAAAGCTTGGCCGTCGGTGGATGCTGCCTGCGATGCCGTGGTGCGCATTGCCGAGAACATGATCCCGAATTCCAAAGACTCGCTGGTTATGGAGAAGTCATACGCGTCGTATCGCCGCATATATCCCGCGATGAAGTCCATCCAAAATTGAAAGCTGCTGCGGAGATCAAGTCAGCAACTGCACGCAACTTACTCGGTAGAACAACCATCTGAGTTCTTCGCGAGTGTAGAAAAGGGCGTGAAGGGTAATCGATTTCTTCAGCCGACGCGCACGCACGTGAGGACGAGTCACGCAGCCCCGCTGGGAAAGCGAGTTGAAGAGGAATGAGATTCTTCAGCCCCTCACGTGGTGAATCGCAAATAGCCGCACTCAGTAGCGACGACTTACATGACCGGGCCTGTAAAACGTTATTTACTTGCCAGCGACGACAAGATGTTGACCTTCAACGATAGCGGTTTGCTGGTGAGAACTTCCCATCGCGAACCGAAGCGTCTTTCTCACGCGGTGTTGAACCTCCAATGCTTCCCAGGAATGACAGCCCAAGACCCACAGCGGGGACATGTCGCGCGCGAGAGTCGCGTATCGCATTCTGTGATCGTCGCAATCCTTCCAGACGGTGGAGAACACAGGTTTCTGCGGGGAGAGCTACGCACCATTGCGACGGGATTTCTTGGAATGAATTAGAGTTTTGGCGGAGAGAGTGGGATTCGAACCCACGTTACCCTTTCGAGTAAACACGCTTTCCAAGCGTGCGCCTTCAGCCACTCGGCCATCTCTCCGGC
>PLUI01000268.1 GCA_003164855.1 Acidobacteriaceae bacterium | reverse complement strand
TTGTTGTTAATGTTCTTGGGATCGCGACGCTTGATGTTATCCATCTGCGCTTTGGCCATCGCGGTTTCGAGTTCGATCACAACGCCCGCATCGTCGCCGGCCTGCGCTTCCGGCTCTCCCGCCAGCACGAGCATCTTCTGGATGTGGGCGCGATATTTTTTCAGAGTCTCCGCTGATTTCTCATCGGTGTTGATGTAGTAGTCGCGATTGGGGAGACTAAGGCCGCCCTGATCGATCTGCGCGACCACTTTGGAAGCGTCGTCGTAGTCTTGTCCGCCGCTGAAACCGAAAAAGGGTGCGTTCGTCTGATTATCGCTCTGCTCCCATGCTCCGGGAAACAGGTGATGCAGGTGAGCAATTTCGAGCGTGATCTCTGGCTTCGACTTAAGGCCAGCGATGCGATCCAGTTCGGGCTTCAGAGGCTTCATGCCGGCGGCTTCGATTCCGTTTTCGTCCATGCAGGCGGCCCAGTAATCGCCGATCTTCTGCTGTATGGCGCTGCGTTTGGAATCGTTCTTACTGGCAGCTTCCAGAGTCTCGCGCAGGACGTTGTCGTTCCACATTTCCAAACCACCGCCCGTGCTCCAGTACACCTGATCAGCCGGAATTGGATTGGCTGCGATCCACTTATTGCAGGAGTATTTGTAGAAGTCGTCGCAAGCGTTCAATGACTTGTCGACCAGGTCGGGATTGAAGTGATCGAGTTTGGGAGTCTTGCCTTGATCGGCCTCACCATTGGCATTGGCGGTTGGAGCCGGGTTTTGCCCGAGCATGGCCACAGGCAGAGTGAGAAACAGACACAGGATAATTCTGGAAATAGTCATAGGGCCTCTTTGTANNAGTCGACGGCATGGGAGCAAGAATAGCAATGGCAGCTTAAGATACTCACGCAAGAAAGATACTTACGCAAAAAAGATACGCGTACGAAGATGTTCCGGTTCCGCGCTGGAAGGAACGAGGGGCACACACCCGATCTTTCCACAGAACAACATACTACAGACGGGCTGCCAGTATGNNTCATCGGATCCACGTAGGGATTGCGCAGATGGACGGAGCGGGCCAGCACTCGGTTGCCAGCCAACAACTCACGTTGCCCGGAAATGCTCAGGATCATCCGCCGCGATCGCAGAAACTCATCTTCCAGCATTCCGAAGACGCGGGTGCGTAACGCCGCATTCTTCACCAGCCCGGAATAAATCCTGGCAATGTGCAGATCGGCCTTGGCCATACCGAGTTCGACATTGCGTACCAGGTCCGAGAAGATTGCAAAGTGTTTTAACATTTCGCGCAGCAGGCGCTCGTGGCTTCTTCCCTTCTCGGCGAAGCTCTGCAGTCCCTGTCCAACCCCATACCAGGCAGGAACGGCATGACGGCTCTGCATCCATCCAAACACCCATGGAATGGCGCGCAGATCTTCAAGACGGCGGCCTTTGGTGCGGCGCGAGGGCCGGGAGCCGATGCGCGCCGCATCCAATTCATGAACTGGCGTCGCCTGCTCGAAGTATTCCAGCACGTCAGCGTTCTCCGCGATATCGCGGCGATAGACACGGTAGGCTTCCTCTGACATCTCTTCCACCGCTTCTTCCCAGCGCGGCTGATCCTTCGACGGCTGCTCCCCGGGGCGCGTGAGCGCTTCCAAGCTGGCGGCAATCATAAGTTCCAGATTCCATTCCGCCAGCACAGCGTCGGCGTACTTCCAGTTGAGAACTTCTCCCTGTTCGGTGATGCGAATGCGCCCGGAAAAGCACCCTTCCGGCTGCGCCAGGATTGCCGAATGCGTGGGACCGCCTCCGCGGCCGACCGTGCCTCCGCGGCCATGAAAGAGCCGCAGTTTTACTCCGCATTCCTGCGCCACTTTATGCAGTTCCCGGTGCGCTTTGTACAGCTCCCACGTGCTGGTCAGCATTCCTCCATCTTTGTTGGAGTCTGAATAGCCCAGCATCACCTCCTGCCAGTGTCCCCAGGAATTGAGTAAAGGTTGATACTCGGGATGCCGCCACACACGCCGCATTACATCGCCAGCCGTGCGCAGGGATTTAATCGACTCAAACAGCGGCACCGGCATCAGTCCAGGATCATTTTCAGAGCCAGCAAGGGTGACGCCGCAAGCCTGCGCCAGGTGGACCACGTTCAAGACATCGGCCTCGGATTCCGCCCCGCTGATGATGTATTGCTGAATCGACTGGGCGGGATAAATCTGCTTGAGCCGCTGGATCGTGTGGAAGGTGACGATTAACTCCTGAGTCTGAGGCGATCCCACGTCGGCGATTTCTGGCAACGCCCCACCTGCCGCCAAGGCTGGGGCAGTCTCTCTCAGCTCGTGCTTGCGTAGTTTGGTTTTTCTGAGTTCAGGGTTTGCCGGTTCAATCTTTCTCGCGTCGATCTTTTTCGTATTAATCTCGCGCAGAACTTCGGAGTGCACGCGGGCGTGCTGTCGAATATCGAGGACCTGCAAATGAAAGCCGAAGGTTCGGAGTTGGCGCAACAGCGGATCGACAAAGGTCTCCGCCAGCCGCTGCCCGCGGTTCGACATTAAGCTCTCTCGCAACAAAACAAGATCGGATTCAAATTCCGCAGCATCGGGATACGAATTCTGAGTGCGCGCGCCTTCGTGGCTGCGCTGCAGACGATGAATCACATAAGAAAGGAAGCGACGGTAATGCTCCACGGTGTTGCGCGGCCCCCAGAGCATGGACGCACCCGGCATGGAGCGCTCATATTGCACCAGCCGGGAAAGAAACTCCGCTGACGCTCCTGACTGCCGCGATGACGAACTCAGGCAGTCGCTCAAGAACTCCACGCCGCGGATGTATTCGCGAAGAATCACCGCCCGCGCCAGTTCCAGGGCATCTTTCAGACATTCGGGCTTGACCAGCGGATTGCCATCGCGATCACCGCCGATCCACGAGCCAAAGTTCACCAGGTTCGGCAATTCTGCCGCTTCGAGAATGTTTCCGTAAACGTCGCGAATCGATTCCGCTATTTCGCTATAAATACGCGGCAGGGTTTCAAACAGCGAGAGCCGGAAATAGCGCAATCCCATGCGGATCTCGTCGTCCACGGTGGGCTTGGTCTGCCGAACTTCGTCGGTCTGCCAAAGCGCGGCGATCTCGGCGTGGATGATCTGTTCGCAGCGCAAGGCTTCACCCGGGGTGAGGGGTAGACGATCGAGCCGCTCCAGTTGTTCGGCGATGCGGCGACGCTTCAGCAGTACTGTCTGCCGCGCCACTTCCGTGGGATGGGCCGTGAATACCGGAGTCACGGTAACCTGGCGAAGCGCCGCCAGCGCGGCTTCGGCGGAGATGCCGGCTTGCTTCATGCGCAGCAATGTTCCATGAAACGATCCCGGCAGCGGGGCGGATTGCCGATCCAATTGCCGGGCGCGGCGCCGACGCTTGCGATGGTTAGTCTCCGCCAGGTTGGTGAGCTCGAAATAAATAGCGAAGGCCTTCGTGACGTGATAAGCGCGGGCCACGTCCATTCGTGAAATCATCGCCTGGGCGCTGGCCATGAGTTCGCCATGAGCCCCCGCAGCGGAACTGTGCACGACCCGCTCGCGATGCCGAATCATAAGCCGGCGCAACTCTTCCACCATATTGAATAGTTCGGGACCGACCTGCTCAACTAACACGCGGCCGAGCAAGGCACCGAGTGATCGTACATCGCGACGCAAGGAGTGATCCTTGGCGGAATCGTCGGACTGCGCCGTAAGTTCCGCCAGGCGGTCCTTTTGATTGTCCGCTTTCCACAATGGTTTGGGCCTGGTCATCCGATAGCCAAATCGCGAGTAGACGACAGGATAAATCAAGACAGCAGTTCTCGGTTCTCACTAAACAGGAAGCTGATAACTGGGATTGAATACCGTATTGAAATCAAGTTGTGGGGAAAAGAGAACTGAAAACCGAGACCGGTTTTCTACCTTGGGGACTCAAAACGATAGCCAATACCGCGAAGAGTTTTCAAATAGCGTGGGTGGCGAGGATCGGTTTCTATTTTTTCTCGCAGCCGTCGGACGTAAACGTCGATGGAGCGGGGCGTCACGAAAGGAGTTTCTTTCCACACGGCATCGAGCAACTGATTTCGCGTAAGCACACGACCGAGGTGGCTCGCGAGATATTCCAGCAAACGGAACTCGCGCACGGTGGTGAGAACAGCTCTGCCCTGCACTTGCACGGTCATCGAAGATGCATCAATTTCGAGATCACCCACGCGAAGCATTTCTGAGTTGACAAGCGGTTTACGCACGCCTCGAAGAACACTACGAACCCGTGCGACTAGTTCCCGCGGACTGAAAGGCTTGGTAATGTAATCGTCTCCACCAAGTTCGAGTCCCTTGACGCGGTCCGCTTCCTCCGTTTTGGCGGTCAGGAAAATGATGGGTGTTGCAGAAAGAGTTGAAGTCTGCCGAATCTGGCGGCAAAGCTCAAACCCGTCCGCACCGGGCAACATTACATCCAGAAGAAAAAGTGAGGGCATCTCTCGCAAAGCTTCGGAAACCACCGATGCGCCGCTGACGAAGCTCTGCACCTCGAAGCCAGCCGCCTGCAGATTATGTGAAATCAGGCGGGCGATGTCTTCCTCGTCTTCGACTACGAAGACCAGCAAGCGAGACTCACCGCTAATCCCCGCATCGCCTAGCGGCTCGAAAGATCCCACGGGAAGGTGCATGGTTTGTTATGCCGGCGTGAAGAAAGGTCCAAACACACTTCATGTCTGGTTTCTTTAGACTGTATTTTGAAAGTGTTGCGAGAATGTTTCCAGTTTGTTAAGGAATGATGAATTTCCCGAACCCAGTTGCCAGTTGCCAGTTCTCAGAAAAACCAATCCTTCGTCCCAGGAAACTGAGAACCGGCAGCTGGCGGCTGGCAACTGCTTTTTACGTTGCCGCGCGCTTCTTCGGCGCATGCCGCAGGCTGCGACCCTCGATGAGGCTATAGAGATCTTCGGCAAGATTGGTGGTGTGATCTCCGGCACGCTCCAAGGCCTGCGCCATGAGCAGCACTTCAAAGCTCAAGGGATTGCTGTCCGCGGCCTGTCCAGTGAGATGTTTCTGAAACAGACTATGACAGACGCGGTCGATGTCTTTGTCCATTTGCAATACCTTGCGGGCGCACTCCAGGTCCAGATCGACGAATCCGCGATAAACCAGGTCGAGCATCTCGCGCAGGATCGCCGACATCTCCACCAATTGGCGTACATCGGAGGCTGCTATCTTGCCCGTGCGCGCCTGCACTCGCATCGCCATGCTCATCACCAGATCGCCAATGCGTTCCAGGTCGGTCGTACATTTCAGGCTGGTCAACAACTGGCGGGCCCGCGCTTCATTCACCCTGGTGATCGCGGCGGGTATACGCTCGTCGATGTAGCGCTCGATCACGTCGAGTTCCTGCTCGCACTCTTTGATAGCGAGAAACGCCATACGCGATGATTGAATGAACAAATCAGGCACATTGGACGCAGCATCACGAGCGATGAGGAACGCCTTCAGCGCCGTGCGGGAGAGATCGTCAAGAGATGTGCGCCCCTTTTTNNTGAGGCAGCTTTGCGGGGCATAGTAAACGGCATTTCGAACCGCGCCATCGCGCGATTGCCTGTAACTCAATATCTCACAGCCCTGAGTCAGCCAGCAGTCTAACCGAGAAGTGTGAAAGGACCATTAAAACCCGGGTTGCCGATCGCGCACCTCGCCAACTACAGTGTGAGGTGCAGAGGGGTTTCCCGCTGCCGTCAATTTTTCAAGCTCCCCCGGGGGGATGGATTTTGGATCTGCTCGAACATCTGCGCCGTCAGTTTGACTATGATGCGTGGGCTAACCGCGAAGTACTGGCCGCGATCGAGGCCGGCGGAGCCGGACCAACTCTCGCGCAGGCGTTGAAGCTTTTGGCGCACATTGTTTCGGCCGAGCGTTTGTGGCTGGAGCGGCTGGGGCAGCAATCTCAAAGTCTGGCGGTCTGGCCTGAATTCAGCATTGACCAGTGCAAGGCGCAAGTTGATGAACTGGCCAAACTTTGGGGCGAATATTTCTCCCAGGTTTCTTCCGCAGGGCTCTCCGCACAGGTCAACTACAAAAACAGCAAGGGTGAACCGTGGACCAGCTCCGTACAGGATGTGCTGACCCACGTTGTGATGCATTCCGCCTATCATCGAGGGCAGATAGCCAGTCTGATGCGCGCTGGGGGCGGCACTCCCGCTTCTACGGACTTCATTCACGCCGTACGCCAGGGCTTAATTAAATAAGCTTTGATTGAATATGCCCCGATTGAACAAGTTCGATTGAAATAGACGTTAAAGAAAGGAAAAACGAACGATGGACGGCCGAAGCTTCTATCTGTTTACAGCCGCACAAATCATCGTCGTATGCGTGGTCCTATGGTTTGTATTTACCATGCCCGGCGCATGGGATTGGCAACGCGGCCTAGGTTCAGCCTTGCTAGTGGCGGGGCTGGCCGGAGTTGGCGTCGCTCGCTACCAGTTAGGCCGGTCCTTCGCTATCCGGGCCGAGGCTCACAAGTTGGTGACGCACGGGATTTATTCGAAAATCCGCAATCCGATTTATGTGTTCGGAACCGTGGTGATTGCAGGATTTGCGCTGCTCACTCACCGACCCGTCATTTGGCTACTCGTTCTGGCTATCATTGTCATGCAGACGATTCGGGCCCGCCGCGAAGCACAAGTGCTCGAAGCGGCGTTTGGTGATGCCTACCGCGAGTATCGCCGCCATACTTGGTTTTAAGAGCAGACCCTGAAAGTCAGGCTCTGGGCGGGCTCTGAGTCCAGAACATCGCCTCCGAACGGGATCAGGAGTTGTGGGGTAATATCTCTGCGATGAAAAAACTTTCCGTCTTTTTCCTTCTTGTGCTATGGGCCGCAAGCGTCCTGGGCCAGGATGAACCGAAGTTTCCCTCGATGCCTGCCGCCGTTTCGAACAATGCAGTCGCCAGCCTTAAGGGTGGCTTCCAACTTTTTTCGCTGATGGGAGTTGGACCCAAGAAAAACTGGGATGACGTCACCAACCAGGTCTACATCATGACCGTGACGCACACCGGTAAATGGACCACAGGTCGGTCGGTTCCCGGGCCCGCTGGGCGTTTGAACGCAGCCGCCGGCGGAGCCAAAGGCCTCGTCGTCCTCATGGGCGGATATGTCGTGGATAACCAGGGCATGGAGACAACTGTTCCCGACGTGAATGTGTATGAACCCGGCGCCCGCCGCTGGTCCCGCGGCAAAGATATACCGGTAGCTGTGGATAGCGCGGTCACCGGCGTGACCCATGATCGGTTCGTTTATTTGATCGGTGGCCGGTCGGCTGGCGGCCCGGTGAACGATGTGCAAATTTACGACGTCGAAAAAGATACGTGGAGTCAGGCTACGCCGTTCCCTGGTACACCTGCCTTTGGCATGGCGGGCGGAATAGCGGATGAAGAGATTGTGATCGTGGATGGCGCTAAACCAGGCGCAGCAGGTGGACCGCGTTATGTGGCCTCCGACGAATGCTGGCTGGGCAAGATCGATCACAAAGATCCAACCAAAATTGAATGGAGCAAACTGCCGCCGCATCCGGGCACCGCACGGTTCGGCATCGCTGGTGGCGGCGGCGACCGCGATCATCGAATTTATTTTTCTGGAGGCACGAGCGCTCCGCACGATTACAACGGCGCTTCCTACGACGGCACGCCTGCGGATGTTTCCACCGTCACTTTCGCTTACGAGTTGCATGGACACCGCTGGGAAACACTCAACGCAAACACTTACGATCCCCGCGCCGACGGCCGCGGCCTTCTGGAAACTCCGCTTGGACCCGTGGTTTTGGGGGGCATGGTTAAGAATTTAGCCGTCACGGCGCGGGTTAGTCTGTTTGCGAAGAAGTGAGTAGGAGCTTTATCGCGTAAGAGCTATATCGTGTTTGTCCGCCGCCGCCGCTTCGCGCTATAATCCCTCAGATTTAATTGTTCGTTGATGTGGACCTTGCAATCCAGTCCGACGATTCGCCGCAAGGAAAAATGACAATGTCTGACCCTCGGTAGTCCGCCATCCTCCTGAGTCCGCTAGACCGGACCTCTCGTTCTGTCTCTAGTAATCTTTATCAACGCATTCGCCGGGATTTTTCGAGGCGACTGTCGTGGAAAGTTTGCAGGTACCCATGGAAGCCACGGCCTCCGCTGCTGAAAAGCAGCACACATTGTGGGCCTCATTGGTGGAAGCCGTGCGCGGCTCGCATCAGGATTACACCACGGGCAGCCTCAACCGCGCGATTTTGCTGCTGGCCGTCCCCATGGTTTTGGAGATGGTGCTGGAATCGCTTTTCGCGGTCGTGGACATCTTCTGGGTCGGACGGCTGGGCGCAAACGCCACCGCTACCGTGGGGCTCACGGAGTCGTTGTTGACCCTGGTGTTCTCGGTGGCCATGGGTTTGAGCCTGTCAACCACCGCCATGGTGGCGCGCCGTATCGGAGAAAAAGATCCTGAAGGCGCGGCAGTTGCAGGCGTGCAGGCGATCGCGCTCGGATTATTTATTTCCCTGGCAATCGGGATCCCATGCTTTTTCTTTGCCCCGAACCTGCTGCGCTTGATGGGCGCGTCGCCCGAGATCGTCGCGACCGGCAGCGGTTATACGAGGATTTGCCTGGGCGGAAGTTTTGCCGTTCTGCTGCTCTTTCTCAACAACGCGATCTTCCGCGGCGCCGGCGATGCCGCCATTGCCATGCGTCTGCTTTGGGTCTCGAACATCATCAATCTGATTCTCGATCCCTGCCTGATCTTTGGCTGGGGACCGTTTCCNNCTCTACCAGTTCTATCGCCTGATGCGCGGCACCGAGCGTCTCCGCATCCTCAGAAGCCAGGTGCGCCTGAACTTCGGCGTGCTGCTGCGTCTGGTCCGCGTTTCGCTGACGGGCATCTTGCAGTTTGCCATTGCACACACTAGCTGGATCGGCCTGGTCCGCATCATCAGCATCTTCGGCGCCGCCGCCCTCGCCGGCTATACGATTGCGATTCGTATCGTGATCTTCGTGATCCTGCCTTCGTGGGGATTGAGCAACGCGGCAGCGACTCTGGTCGGGCAGAATTTAGGCGCGGGACATCCCGAACGCGCCGAGAAGGCGGTGTGGCGCACCGGACTTTACAATGTGATGTTTCTCGGCGCCGTCGGCCTGGTCTTCATATTTTTCCCCGAGCCCATAGTTCAGCTGTTTACGAAAGATCCAGCAGTGGTCTCGCTGGGAGCGGCCTGCCTGCGCATCATCAGCTACGGCAACCTCGGCTACGCTTATTTTATGGTGATGATGCAGGCCTTCAACGGCGCGGGCGACACGATCACTCCCACCATCGTTAATTTTTTTGGATTCTGGCTGTTAGAAATTCCGCTGGCCTATTGGCTGGCGATTCCGCTGAAGATGCATTCTAACGGCGCTTTCGCAGCCATCGCGATTGCGGAAAGTTCCATGGCCGCGGTGAGCGCAATCCTTTTCAGGCAAGGCCGCTGGAAGAAACAAAAAATCTGAGTGCGCGAGCTTGCTTATGTGTACACATAGGGGTACACTAACATTGTCGAAGGAGTCCGCATGACCACACTCAAAGTCGGCGTTCGTGAGTTCCGCCAGCAGATTGCTCGATTTCTGGAATCGGAAATGCCCGTCGCGGTCACCCGCCGTGGGGAGACGCTAGGCGTTTACGTTCCTACACACCGGAAGCGTGTCAGGTCGGCCGATCTTTCAGAACTCAGGGCCGCGGCCGACCGCCTCGCCGATGCGCTCACGGAGGTCGACGAAGAAGAGCTGGTGACCGAATTCAAACAGATTCGCCGGCGCGGAAAAGGCACGAAAGCATTGAGATGATTGTTCTCGATGCGAACATCCTGATTCGCGCCATTTTGGGGCGCCGAGTTCGGCAACTTCTTGATAGTTACGCAGCCCAGGGCCTTCGCTTCTTTGCCGCCGATGTGGCATTTGACGATGCTCAAAAATACCTTCCCGCGCTTCTCAAGAAACGCGGGAAAACCGAGACGAACGTTCAGGGATCTCTAGCGTATTTGCGAACAATTATCGAGCCAATGGATCGCGAATTGTACGCCATGTTCGAAAACGAGGCGCGCGAGAGGCTGCATGGTCGCGACGACGACGACTGGCCCGTGGTAGCCAGCGCCCTCGCACTAGGGTGTGGAATTTGGAGTGAGGATGCGGACTTCTTCGGAACCGGCGTCGCCGTTTGGACGACAAGCCGGATCGAGATTTTTCTGAAATCGGCTCTGAAATCAAGCCGGTCCGAGCAAGATTGAATCAGGCAGGAATCCCCAGCCTGCGCAACAACCTTTGTCCTTCGGACCTCACCGACCACTTGCTACCGCGCCCGCGCCAACACCAGCGTGATGTCATCCGGCTGCTCGTTGTCGCCGATCCAATCGTCGACCGCGGATGTAACCGCCTGGCTGATCTGAATCAGTGGAAGATGACGGTTCGTGCTCACCAAATCGATCAGGCGTTCTTCGCCAAATTCGCCAAACTCATTTTCCGGTTCGGTCACGCCGTCGCTGTAGGCAATGAAGATTTCGCCGGGATGCATTTGCACCGTACCTTCGTCATAAGTCATGTTGTCGAACAATCCGACAACCGTTCCCCCGGCCTCCAGACGCCGCACCGCGCCATTTTCGCCGATGAGGATCGGGGGCAGATGACCTCCATTGCTGTAGGTCAATTGATGCGAACGGCCGTCGTAAATGCCCAGAAACAGCGTGGCATATTTTTCCGGCGGAGTGCTTTCGTAGAGTTGATGATTGAGCAGGCCAAGCAATGCTCCGGGAGAAACCTCGATGCNNCTCTCCACGCTGTAGGCGCGCACCGCCGAGTGGATGGTCGCCATCAGGAGCGCGGCCGAAATTCCTTTTCCACTGATATCGCCGACCGCCAGAATCAACTTGTGGGAACTGGCGGTGAGAAAGTCATAGTAGTCCCCACTGACCGTGCGCGCCGGACGGCAGAAACCATGTACTTCGAGCGACTCCAGTTCCGAAACCTGCCGTGGAAAAAGTTGCGCCTGCACTTCCTGCGCAATCGCCAGTTCGCCCTCCAGCCGCTGTTTTTCTTTCTGCTCCAGAATCAGCTTTTCGATAGATTCCGTCATCGAGTTGAACGACAACGAAAGCTGCGCCAATTGGTCCGCGGATTTCACTGGAATGCGATGGCTGAAGTCGCCGCGATCGACATTTTTCGTAGCGTCATAGAGTTGGGCCACGGCGCCCGTCACCGTCCGGGTCATACGCGTGCCGATGATCAGCGCAACCAACTCAATCACCGCGAAGAAGATCAGGATCGCCAGCAGAATATATTCAACGCCGCGGGCTATATCTCCCAAGGCCGCGAACAAGTGGGTATAAAGCACCGAAGGCCGAGTCTGCACTCTCACCAGAGCACCGGCCCGCGCCCGGTCGCCTGTCTTCCAATCCACCACCGGAAGCGGCGTTCCGAATGTAATCTCGCGATCCATGATGTCCGCCGGCGCGGCAAGCGAACCCACGGTGAAAGTTGGGTGGAAGATTTCGCCTTCCGAATTCTGGCGCGTTGTTTCTCCAGGAACAGCGCCGCCGTCCTTGGCCTTCTCCCGTTCGTCGAAAAGACGGGTTTCAAAACCACTTTGATTCGGCGCGTTTGGGTTCCGGTAATTTGGGTGCGACTCGTCGAGCATGATGCCTGCGCTATAGACCGTAATTTCGCCCAAATCGGCGGCGATGTCCGCGATCAGATCTTTATCCAGAGCCTCGCCGGTGACTACTGTGAGTTTTTCCGATCCGACATCAAATACGGAAGCCACGCGCAAATACAACTGATTGTGGTCGCGAACAATCTCCTTGAACGGCTGGCCTTCGCGAATCGCTTTGGCGTACGTTCCCTGTTCTTTGTTGAAGAAGTCAGGAAAATCCATAGGCTCAGGATTCGCGCTCCCACCGCTGAGCAGCAGAATCCGCGTCCCGTGCCAGGCACAGACTCGCCGTCTGCCCCAGGAATGGTCGCGTTTTCTTAGTCCCGCCAATGACTCCGCGGTTGGGGGTTGGCCCTTCTCGATGCGCGCCGCAAGTTCATTGCTCACCGCGGCATTCACAGCTTGCATGCTGCGCAACTGGGAATTGATCTCAGAAGTCACTACATAACTGGCAAACTGCCCGGCGAAAAGATAGATGGTAATGAGGGCCATCACCACCAACAGAACGGCGGGAATCACGCCGATGAACACGTAAGTAACGATCAGCCGGTTGCGCAGGCGCCACAAAAGCTTTCGCTTCAGCCAACGGAAGGTAAGAATGGAGAACAATACAGCCGCGTCGAAAATAAGAAACTTGACCCAGCCGCCGAGGCTATCGCTGGCCGCAGGGGCAACCAGCTTCAGCAGTATTTCCAGAGCGAAGAGCGCCACGGCCAGGCCCAGCGAATAGCAGGCTCCGCGCGCGATCCAGCCTTGCGGCCATAAACCGGCCGCCAGCATTCTAGCGCGCAGCTTCCAGTAAAACTCCCGCATGATTCGACTCGCTACTTAACGCCAGGGCTGCGGCACCTACACTCGATCGCCGGCACCCGCAAACCCTCTAGATCTCCGGATACAGATCGAAGAACGCTTCCAGGCTGGTACCCAACTGTTTTTCGATTTCTTCTTTGCTGCCTTCGAGCACGTGCATGGTGACGTGGGCCTCGCGTCCGTTGGTAAGCTTTACCGGGGCCTGGCCCACCTCAACCACATCTTCTGACGGCAGCAGCCGCATGCCGTAAACCAGCGTAAGATTCGCCATTGTTGAATTCTAACCGTCTTTGTCGCGGGGTCAAACCCTATAAGCGGCCTTTGAGTTTAGGAGGGTTTAAGCTTTCTTGCGGTCATCATTTAGAATTCGGCAGTGATCCCAAAACATATTCTTATCCTGGCTGGATTGCTATTCAGTCTTCCTATCTCTGCTCAGCAATCGCCGGAGGCTCCATCCACCCAGCCGCAAGTCAAAGTCAATGTTCTAAATGTCTGCACACCGTCCGCCCAGGAGCAGAAGGAGATTGCGGCAGCGCTGGCACACATTCCTAAACAGCCGCTATTCAGTCCGGACTTCGAAATCTCGCATGGCCTCTCCACGCTGACGGACGCGCCGAACTTCCTTCAACCTGGGCAAAGTACGCAAATTTCCGGCGAGCCGTCAGTCGCCCGCTACGTACGCATCCGCCGGGAATTTTCGGTTCAAGCATTATTTTCCAGCGTGCAGTATTCCTTCAGTAATGATGGACATAACATGGTCGAGACTCTTGTGCTGCACGTGCGCGATCCCAAAGACTTGATTCAGGTCTCGCTGGAAGACAGCGCTTCTGCAATCAGCAGTTCTGCCACGATGGTTGCAGCGAATACTCCCGTGAGCCGCATCCGGCTCGAGCGCTTTGGAAAGTCTTCGGTTGCGCTGGCGCGCTGCAATGGTCCGGAGAACGGTCCTCCGCCGGACCAAAGCGCCTACGACCCGCTATTCCGCAGCGGATCTGACGCGCTCGCCAGCTATCGTCGACTGCTGGGAGTGGGGCGCATCGTGCCCGCGGAACTGGCCCAGATCCCAAGTACTGGATCCAAGCCGGCCGCAAAAAATAAAATAGCCAGGCCCACTGAAGAACAAAGATGAAAGATTAATTCATGGCTGTTAGCGGCCTTAGTGGTTGAGCTCATTGTCGCGGGAAGCCGACCGGCGCGATGCATCGAAATCTGAAATACGCAATCTAACGGAACACTTACAAAATCATGAGCGAAACCCGCAATGTCGTCATCATCGGCTCCGGCTGCGCCGGACATACTGCCGCTCTCTACACGGCGCGCGCCAACTTGAAACCTCTATTAGTCGAAGGCCACGAGCCCGGCGGCCAACTGTCACTTACTACGCTGGTGGAAAACTTTCCCGGCTTCCCCGAAGGAATTATGGGGCCGCAACTGGTCGAGAACATGCGCAAGCAGGCGGAGCGCTTCGGCGCCGAATACCGTATGGCACATCTCACCAGCGCCGATCTTAGCCAGCGCCCGTTCGTCCTTCATCTCGGCGTGCACCAGGTGCATACGCAGGCGCTCATCATCGCCAGCGGCGCTTCCGCCCGCTGGCTGGGCCTGCCCAACGAGCAAAAGCTCATCGGCCACGGCGTCTCTTCCTGCGCCACCTGCGACGGCTTTTTCTTTTCAGGAAAGGAGATCGTGGTGGTCGGCGGTGGCGATTCCGCCATGGAGGAAGCCCTGTTCCTCACTCGCTTCGCCACCAAGGTCACGCTCATTCATCGCCGCGACAGCTTTCGCGCCTCCAAGATCATGCTGGAACGCGCCAAGAAGAATGACAAGATCCAGTTCCTCCCCGACACGGTCGTCGAAGACGTCTATGATCATGCCAAGCAGGAAGTAACCGGCCTCAAGTTGCGGAACGTGAAGACCGGAAAAGTCTGGGACTTCCCCACCAGCGCGCTGTTTCTGGGCATCGGCCACGAGCCCAACGCGAAGATGTTCGGCGGCCAGCTCGAGACCGATGCGGACGGCTACCTCAAAACGCATAACTATGTGCACACACGCGTCCACGGAGTTTATGCCTGCGGCGACGTGCAGGACCGGCGCTATCGCCAGGCCATCACCGCCGCCGGAACCGGTTGCATGGCCGCCATCGAAGTCGAGAAATTTCTGGAAGACCACTGAAGGATTGCAACGCTGGCAAGACTGCTGATCGTCACGGTCCTTTCGATCCGTCCGCGGTTTGCCGGCGGGATTACTGGCGTAATCTATGCTCCGGATTAGATTGCCCTTATTCTCCCTAAGTCGCCCCCATGAGAACCTTCATACGACGTAAGCTTGTAACTTTGGCTCTCTTTCTAGTCCCGATAGCGATGTTCGCAGCCAGCCGAATTGCAGCTCAAGATCATTCTGAGAGCGCTCGGAAGATTGTCGTCCGGATTCCCCCGCAATATCCCAACATCGCCCGTTCCATGAAAATCCAAGGTAGCGTGAGAGCGGACGTGCTGGTTGCGCCCAACGGCACCGTTAAATCGGTCGAAATAAAGGGTGGCCATCCTCTTCTTGTTCAGTCTACCCAGATTGCTTTGCGGGAGTGGAAATGGGAGCCCGCGTCCCACGAAACCCATGAATTTGTCGAAGTGAAATTCACGCTATAGTAGCGCCCATTGTCCTGCTGTAGAATCCCGCCACCCTGCCGTTGTGATCCCGGTCCTATCTACCGCATAGGCGCCTTGTGATACAACTTTCTGTGATCTTCATACACCAATCTGGGTTGGCGGCTTACCATTTTTCGGGTGCGGCATGTTAAGAACGTTCTTCGTTCGTCTTTCCGAAAATCCATCTTTACGTAACTTCGCCGAGCGATCTTCTCTGGGGCGCCGCGTCTCCGGACGATTCGTTGCAGGCACCCAGATTGTCGACGCTGTCCGCGCCACGCAAGCCATCAACCGCGTTGGCATGAGCGTTAGCATCGACAACCTCGGCGAAAACGTCACCAATCCTGACGAAGCCCAGCACAGCGCGCAACTCTATCATCAGATTCTTGACGCCATAGCCGCCAATCATCTCAACGCCAATATCAGCCTGAAACTCACTCACATGGGCCTGGACATCGACGAGAAACTGGCCCGAAACATCGTTAGCGGTCTGGTCGCCAAGGCTGCATCTATGAATCCTCCGGGCTTTGTCCGCGTCGACATGGAAGGATCACCTTATACTCAGCGCACGCTTGATTTCGTTCATGAACTGCACCGCATGCCGGGGAATGCGAACTCGGTGGGCACCGTGATCCAGGCGTACCTGCGCCGCTCGGAGAGCGACGTCGAAAAACTTCTAGCGGAAGGCATCCGCATTCGCCTGTGTAAAGGCGCGTATAAGGAATCCGCGGAGATCGCATTCGCTGCCAAGTCCGAGGTCGATGCCAACTACGTCAAGCTGATGAAGATCCTGATGAAGAGCGGCATCTATCACGGACTGGCCACGCACGATGAAAGCATCGTGCAACAAGCCGAGGCGTTCGCCACCGCCGAAAAGCTCTCCCGGGACTCTTTTGAATTCCAGATGCTTTACGGTATCCGCCGCGACCTGCAACAGCGTCTGGTGCGCAACGGCTGGCGCGTTCGCATCTACATTCCCTTCGGCACTGAGTGGTATCCCTACTTCATGAGGCGGCTGGGGGAGCGGCCTGCCAACGTCTTGTTTATCGCGCGCAATCTGCTGCGGGCGTAGGGCTGGCCAGGCCAGAGGACTACAATTTTCACCTAAATCTATTAAGATGCTATCGCCCCCGGGAGCGGGGTGCGCGATGGACACTCCCTCTTCCCAGGAGATTGGCAGCGCTCCGCATTTGGAAGATTGTCCGACAGACGGATATGGAGGAAAAACATGCATTCTTTAACGCGTCGCGATTTTATGCGGATCGGCACAGGCTCGGTAGCGGCTGGCGCCGCAGTCAAGTACACCTTGCTGGAGCCGGCCACATTGTGGGGCGCAGGACGTGCGGTTGCGGCGAGTGACCGCGTCCGATTTGCGTCAATCGGAACGGGCACCCGCGGATGCGAATTGCTGCAGGCGACGCTTGCGGTGCCAGGCATCGAATGCGTGGCGGTTTGCGATCTCTACGACAGCCGGCACGAGGCAGCGCAAGAGGCCGTGCAGAAGCCGGTTCCAGCCACGCGCAACTACAAGGAAATCCTCGATCGCAAAGATGTGGACGCGGTGATTGTTGCCGTGCCCGACCATCAACATCGTCGTATTGTGGTGGACGCTTGTGCAGCAGGTAAGGATGTGTATTGCGAAAAACCGATGTCGCACACGGTGGAGGACGGCTTCGCCATGGTGGAGGCGGTGCATAGAGG
Source organism: Acidobacteriaceae bacterium (assembly GCA_003164855.1). Taxonomy (GTDB): domain Bacteria; phylum Acidobacteriota; class Terriglobia; order Terriglobales; family Acidobacteriaceae; genus Sulfotelmatobacter. The sequence goes on along the minus strand of PLUI01000268.1, from coordinate 12,699 downwards.
AAATCGCATTATGCAGGTGGGCAGCCAGCGCGTGAGTTCCATCGTTTATGAGAAGGCTCGCGAGTTGTATTCGTCTGGCGCGCTCGGCGATGTGTTTTTCATCGAAGGCTCGTCGGACCGCAACTCGCCCAGTGGGGCTTGGGTTTATCCCATTCCTCCGGACGCGAGCGAGCAGACGATCGATTGGAATGCCTTCCTGGGAGACGCGCCCAAGCGGCCGTTTGACGCCGCGCGCTTTTTCCGCTGGCGGTGCTTCTCCGATTATGGCGAGGGATTGGCCGGCGATTTGTTCGTACACCTGCTCTCCGGAATTTACTTTATCTCGGGAACGAATGAGGCGCCGCAACGCGCGCAGACAAGCGGCGGCCTGTTTCGTTGGAAAGACGGACGGGACTTTCCCGACTTGATTGAAACTCTTTACGACTATCCCAAATTCCGCGTAGTGCTGCGCTGCAATCTAAACAATGCCGGCGGGGAACCGATCAAGTTTCACGGCACCAAGGGAACCATGGAGATCAACGGGCAGACACTGACCTTTACTCCGCAGGACACAACGCTCAAGCCGGAGGGTTATTCGATCAAGGGCTGGCCGGCCCGGCTTCGAAAGGAATACCTGGCACAGTGGGATGTGGACCATCCCGCACCCGGTCCACTGGACTATCAGGTAGTCGAGGCCGAAACTTTCACCGCGCCGCAAGGCTACAGCGATGTGTCGGCTCACCAGGCAAATTTTTTCAATGCGGTGCGAACTCGCAAACCGACGGTGGAGAACGAGGTGTTTGGTAATCATGCGGCTATCGGCTGTCACCTGGCGAACTACGCCTATTTCAAGAACACGATTGCAACCTGGGATGCCGGCGCGAAAACGATTCGCGGATAAATCCCCAGCCTAGTGATAGAAAATAATTCAGAAGTGAGGACTTTCATCATGCACCGGATTTCGAGAAGAACGTTCCTGAAGACCGCTTCCGCATCGGCTGCCTGCGCGGCACTGTGGAAGAGCGCACTTCCCCTGATGGCCAACCCTCTGGGCTTGCCACTTGGTTTGCAGTTGTACTCGGTGAGAGATGTTTTACCGAAAGATTATGAAGGAACGCTCAAGCAACTGGCTGCGCTGGGCTATCGCGAAGTGGAGGCTGCGGGCTTTTTCGGACGCAGTCCGAGCGAAGTGAAACAGGCGATGGAACATGCCGGTCTGCATTGCGTGAGCGCCCACTATCCTCTCAGCCAACTGCTGCCGAAAGTGGATGAAACCATTCAGTTCGGGAAGGATCTCGGGCTGGAGTACATCGTATGCGCCGCGCCGATGCTGAAGGATCCCTCGCGCGCGAAGGAGCCGGGATCACGCGCCGCGCGGGAATCGATGACGCTCGAGGACTGGCGCTGGAATGCGGATCAATTCAATCGCATTGGTGAAAAAGTGAATGCGGCCGGAATGCGGTTCGCTTATCACAACCATACGCCGGAGTTCCGTGCGGAGAATGGCGTGATGTTCTACGACGAACTGTTGAAATCGACAGACCCCGCGAAGGTGAGCATGGAACTGGATTGCGGCTGGGCAGTGGTCGCCGGCCAGAATCCCGCAGACCTCCTGTCTCGCTATCCCACGCGCATTGTTATGCTGCACGTGAAGGACTTCAAGATGACGCCAGCGGTGACGCCTGCCACGGCGCCAAATTCGACGGAGTTGGGCCACGGCACCATTGACTACCATCCCATCTTCGAAGCTGCGAAGAAAGCTAATATCAAACACGCTTTTGTCGAGCAAGAGGAGTTTGATATGCCCGAAATGGAGGCGCTGAAGATCGACGCCGACTACTTGCAGAAGTTGTCGGTCTGAGACGTTCTAGCGCAGCATGCTTTGAATCGCCAAGTCCAGGCCCACCATCAGGACGGCGGAGCCTGGAATCACCAGTAGTGCCTTCTTCAATCGCCGCGGATCGCCGCCGGCAATGACTCCGATGATGCGGGAGCTCACGGCCAGGCCAGTCCACCCGCAGGTAATCACGAAGCCAATGGCGGAGCCGGTCATGCGCGGAAAAGCGTCACCGACGATGGCTAGCGTGGTCGGAAAGACGGGCGCCATCGAGATTCCGGCAAGAAAAACCAGCACCAACGCTACCACAGGCCTCTTAGTCAGCAGCATCGAGAAGGTCGTGATCGCCATAGCGACTGATCCGACCAGGGTAACAGTCACGGCGGGTACGCGGATGAGAACGGGCAATATGCCCGCGCGTCCGATCAGCAAGCCGAGCGCGAATCCCAACGAAAGGATATTGAGTGCACGCGACTCGGGAATGCCCTGCGCAATAAGGTGCCGGGGAAGCCAGTTCCAGATACCCACCTCGCAACTGATGTACAGAAAAAGAAAAAGTCCGATCAGAAACAGTAGCGGGCGTCCAAGTACCGAAGCCGCATCGGCAAGCACGAAACGTCCCTCACCCGTGGGCCCAGGCATGTTGGTGAAGGCCTGAATCGCCAATGTGACGACGGTAAGCGACGCGATGGTGTAGCACAGGCGCACCCAGTTTCGCCTGAAAAGATTCGCGGCGATGAACGGAGTGGCGAGTGCGCCGAGTCCGAAGAAAAGATTCACCAGGTTCAGCGCGGTGGCGCGATGGGTCGGGCTCACATCGCTGACCAAGGCATTCGCGCCGGTCACCACGATTCCGCCGCCGACTCCGAGCAGAAACAGCAGAAACAGAATGCTGCGAAAACCCGGCGAGCGCGGCAGCGCGAACAGTGCGATCGAGATCAAGGCGAGCCCAAGGATGAGTCCGATCTTCTTGCCTTCGTTATCGAGCAGCGGACCTACGGCCAGCGAAGCGAGGATGAGCCCCAGCGCTTGCGCAAAGGCGATGGTGCCATTCTGGCTGGGCGTCAGGTGGAAACGGTCGGACAGGTCGGGCAGGATGGTGCCGAGCATGGCGGCGATCATCCCGTAGATAAAGATGGCGACAATGGCGGCGAGAATTAACACGCAGTAGAGTTCCTTTCGACTGCCGTTTCAGCTTTCAGAAACCATTGTGGGAACATCGGCCCAGCCTCGGGTCCGGCCGCTTTCGAGCGCCGCATTGACGATGTTCAACTGCCGTAGCCCATCGGCGAACTGCGGGTATTCGGGAACCTCATCCGGGGTACGAATAGAGGCATAGAAGCGGCGGAAGACTTGCTTGAAAGTGTCGTCATAACCTTCGCTGTGACCGCCTGGAAGATCAGCGTAGCTGCGCGCCGCGGGTTTGAGTAGAGAAGGATCTTTCACCAAGATTTGATTACCGCTATCGCGGTGGCCGACCCACAGTTCGTCGGGACGTTCCTGGTTCCATGCGACGGAAGCTCGCGCGCCACAAATCTCAATGCTCAAGCGATTCTTGCGTCCCGCCGAGACCTGGCTGGCAGTAACGCTTCCCCGCGCCTGCTCACCCATGCGAAAAATCACAGCGCCGAAGTCTTCGGTGTCTACCGCGGTTTCAACATAGTCTTCCGGGCCACCCAGCTGGTTGGAAAAAGTTTCGACCGAGTGCTTCGGCTGCTTGCGAGTGGGGTGGAACGTGTGCAGATCGGCACAGAGAGAAGTCACGTGGAGCCCAGTAACATGCTCGGCCATGTCGAACCAGTGCGAGCCAATGTCGGCCATGCAGCGCGAAGGGCCGCCCGCTTTGGCATCCACGCGCCAGTTCCAGTCCGTGTCGTATAGCAACCAGTCCTGGAAATACGTGCCCTGAACAATGAGGATCTCGCCCAAGTCTCCGTCTTCCCGCATGCGCCGCATCTGCTGCACCATCGGATAGTAACGCAGATTATGACAGACGCAGTTTCGCACGCCCTGCCGCCGGGCGAGCGCCACAAGTTCTTCGCCCTCCTCTACGGCCGTGGCCAGCGGCTTTTCGCAGATCACGTGCTTGCCGGCCGCGAGTGCGGATTTGGCCATGGGAAAGTGCTGCGCGTTGGGCGTGCAAATGTGCACGGCGTCGATCTTCGGATCGCGCAGCACATCAGAGTAGTCAGCGGCAATCGTTGGAATGGAAAAGCCCGCACCCAAGCGCCGCGCCGCCTCTGCGTTTCTGCCTACGACAGCGGCAGCTTCGACAAATTCCAAACGGCGCACGGCTTCCAGATGCACGCGGCCCATAAAGCCGGTCCCCACAATGGCCGTCCTGATCATTTTCGTCGTTCTCCAGTCTTCATCGTTCTCCCGTCAGTTTTAGCGCTAAACCCACCAGGCAGCGGCAGGCTGCTCCCGGATTACTATGCGGTTGAGAAATGTCGCCGCCTTGGTCAGACCCTCCTCCGGCGAGAGCAGACTGTCTTCGTGCTCAATGGAGAGCACGTTATCGTAGCCAAACATGCGCAGAGTCGAGATGAACTCGCTCCACCATTCCGCTCCGTGACCGTAACCGCAAGTTCGAAAGATCCACGCACGATCACGTTCCTCGGTATACAGCTTGGTATCGAGTACGCCGGTGCGCGGCAGGTTGGCCGCGTAAATCTGAGTGTCCTTGGCATGGACATGGAAGATGGCGCCTTCGAGTACGCGCACGGCCGCAATCGGATCGATGCTCTGCCAGAAAAGATGGCTGGGATCGAAGTTGCACCCCACGCTCGTCCCCGCGATAGAGCGCAATCGAAGCATCGTCTCCGGACTGTACACGACAAATCCGGGATGCATCTCGATTGCGATCTTCACCCCGTGATCGGCGGCGAACTTCGCATGCTTAATCCAATAAGGCGCGACTACTTCATTCCACTGCCAGTCGAGCACTTTCAGATATTCCGGAGGCCACGGGCAGGTCACCCAATTGGGAGCGGTGGCATGAGGAGAATCGCCCGGACAGCCCGAAAAATCGACCACCACGGGAATGCCGAGCTTCTCCGCCAGCAGAATAGTCTTGCGGCTTACTTCCGCGTCCCGCTGCCCGCGCGCCTTATCCGGATGCAGCGCGTTGCCGTGACAACTCAAGGCGCTGATCGTGGCCCCGTGATCGGCCAGAATCTTCTCAAACTCCGCCAGCGCGGAGCCATCTTCCAGCATCGACAACTTGCAGTGCGCGTCGCCGGGATAGTTTCCCGTGCCGAGCTCAATGGTTTCGATCTGAAGCGATTTGAGCTTCTTGAGAACCGCAGCCAGCGGAAGCTGCGAAAGCAGAGGCGTAAAGACTCCAACGCGCATAACGGTTCCTATCTCCTTGGCAGAATGCTGGCAAGGATTGTAATCTTCCCGCCGAGGTTGCGGTCGCTCACGTCAAGATAACCCGTGACTTTGTCGTTGTCGCTGGGGCTGGCCGCACTCCTCGCTGCTCCCTCGACTCCCATCGCGGAAAGAGTTATTCGCGGAATTCGTACAGTCTTTTGCCGGCTTGCGATTTTCCATCAGAAGCCGACAAAAAGGTATCGAGCTTAACTGATNNGTTTGAAGATTGAGAATCTTCCGTCCTAACCCCTAGACGATAGCGCCATCTGGAGAGCTACGATTATAGCAAAGCGCGCCCTGCCAAATTCTTAGGGAGAACGAGGTTTCCACAGCCCCGGGAGGTCTATACTAACCTCAACTCTGCAACCAAACTCAAATGTTCTCTTAAATGTTGCGGGCAAAGTGTATGTGGTTCACTGAACAAGTCAATTCATTCCTAAATCTAGGTATATGCAAGGAGTATCCGAATATGGCGAGAAAACCTACCTCAGGTGGCAAGTCCAATCGTGTGAGCAAGGAAGCAACCGGCGTCAATAATCCGGCCAGCATTCCTGGCGTGAATGCAGTCGCGACCGAGCCGGTATCCAGCGACATTAAGCTGGAAAACAGAGTCACTCCGGAACCCAGGAAGTTCGAACTCCGAAAGACCGAGCCGCGGAAGAATGTTGTTCCGATCAACATCGAAGACGAAATCAGGCGCCGCGCCTACGAACTCTACCAGCAGCGCGAACCCGGCGCGGGTAGTGAGGCGGAAGATTGGCTGACCGCCGAACGTGAAGTCATGCAACGCTACCATCAGCGGAGCGCTGCGTCCTAATTTGCGGGGAGCGGCGGCCGGCGATGGGCCCGTCGCCTTGGGATCCTGCTCCGCGAGCAACCCGCTCTTCCGAGCGGTGATCGCCAGGGCCTAAATGGCGTGGCTTGCGTTGTGGCAGTTGCCTCGCAGGGACGTTTCTGAAAAGATAAGCGGGGGTTCCCCCACATGGCGGAAATCGGTAGTTTTGCACTGCTGCTCGCTTTGGCGTTGAGCGCTTACTCGTTCCTCGCCGGGATCGTCGCGTTGATCTTCCAGAACCGTGCTTCCTCGCAACTGGTGGGTGTGACCGCCGGGGGCCCTGGCGTCACGCCATCGGTGGGGGAGAGTTCGCTGGCCACGATGCTCCGCCAAGGTTCGGAGCGTATCGGGGAGACTGCCCGCCGCGCCGGCATCGCTACCTTCGCGGCTGTACTGCTCGCTTCGGTGGTGCTGGTGATCTGCGCCTTCCGCAACGATTTCTCGATTGCCTACATTCTTCACCACAGCAACCGCGATCTGCCCGGTCCTTATAAATTCGCCGTGCTGTGGTCCGGCCAGGAAGGTTCGCTGCTGTTCTGGTCACTGCTACTCGCCGCCTATGGATTCGTCCTCCGTCTCCGCTATAAGACCGATCCGCGGCTCTTCGCCTACGCTTCGGTTGTTCTGTCGGGGGTACAGATATTTTTTCTCTTGCTGCTCAACTTCGCGGCGCATCCCTTTGCCATCGTGACCGGTACCATTCCCGCCGACGGCAATGGCTTGAATCCTCTATTGCAGTATCCCGAGATGGTGATCCATCCGCCCATGCTTTATCTGGGCTATGTCGGGTTCACTGTGCCGTTCGCCTTCGCGCTGGGCGCGCTGATCATGAAGTATCCCGGCGAGAAGTGGATCCACATCACGCGCCGCTGGACCATGGTCACATGGGCTTTCCTCACCTGTGGAGTTTTTCTGGGCGCGCACTGGGCCTACTCCGTTCTCGGCTGGGGCGGTTACTGGGGATGGGACCCGGTTGAAAACGCATCGCTCATGCCCTGGCTGACCGGCACTGCTTTCCTGCACTCGGTAATGATGCAGGAGAAGCGCGGCATGTTGAAGATGTGGAATATGTGGCTGGTCTTCGCTACGTTCTGGCTGGCGATTCTTGGAACGTTCCTTACCCGTAGCGGCATCATCAGTTCGGTACACGCCTTCGCGCAGTCTTCCATCGGAGACTGGTTCGCCTGGTTCCTCGCGATCACTTTGATCGTATTCCTCTTTTTCTTTTTCAAGAACAAATCGCACCTGCGCAGCGAGCACAAGCTGGAGTCGCTGGTATCGCGCGAATCCAGTTTCCTGTTCAACAATCTGCTTTTTGTTTTGCTCTGCTTCACGGTGCTCTGGGGCACCTGGTTTCCGAAAATTTCCGAACTCGTCCAGGGCAATAAAGTCACCGTAGGCGCGCCCTTTTACAATCGCGTCGCCATCCCTGTAGCCTTGCTGCTCCTGATCCTTACCGCCGTCGGACCTCTACTGGCGTGGCGCAAGACTTCCCTCGAAAGTCTTAAACGGAACTTTATGTGGCCAACCGTCGGCGCCGTCGTGGTTGCAGTCTTTCTGATGATCACTCCCCAAAGCTGGGGCTCGCCCTTCGGCCTCAAGCCCTGGCAGGACATTTCTTATTTCTATTCGCTGATGGCCATTGCGCTCTCCGTGCTGGTCACGCTCACCGTGGCCAGTGAGTTCTACCGCGGCGGCCGCGTCATTTCAAAACACACCGGCCAAGGCATGTTCGCCTCGATGGTGCAACTCACCCACCGCAACACGCGCCGCTATGGCGGATACATCGTCCACTTCGGCGTGGTGATGGTCATCATCGGCTTCGCCGGGGCGGCCTTCAATCAGGACAAAGAGATGGAGATGGGATACGGCGACAAGATGACCATCGGTCCCTACACTCTGATCTGCCGCTCTTACACGGATGATGACGCGCCCAACTACGCGAGTGAGTGGGCGGTGCTTGACGTTTACAAAGGCGGCAAGCAGATCGATACCATGACTCCCGTGCGCCGTTTCTACAAGGCAAGCCAGCAGACGTCGACCATGCCCGACATTCGCTCCTCTCTGAATGAGGACCTCTATCTTGTTTTCGAAGGACTGAACCAGGATAACGGTCACCCCATTCTCAAAGCGCATTTGAATGCGCTGGTGATGTGGATCTGGATGGGGGTGTGGATTATGCTCGGGGGAACGATTCTAGCTTTGATTCCGAATGCGCCCGCGCCCGTTCGCGTGCCCGCCCCCGCGCGGTTGGAGCGAACACAGGCTGCTCCCGTGGTCACAGGAGATTGATGAAAAACGAAAGGTGCTGGGTCTTGGGTGTCAGGTCTTGGGACCTAGCCTAAGACCAACGACCTGAGACCTGAAGCGATGAAGAATCCTATTTCGAAAACGATGCCCGGCAAGGGAAGCGGCAGATTTACGCAGATCATCCTGCTTTGTGCCGTCGTTTTCTTAATGCTCGGCGCCGGCGATCCCGCCACGCGCTTTAACGAAATCGGCCATCAAATGATGTGCATCTGCGGCTGCAATCAGATTCTTCTGGAATGCAACCACGTCGGGTGCCCCGCCTCCGATGGCATGCGCAACGAACTGATGGCCTCGGTCGAACGCGGAGATAGTGACAGCCTGGTCGAGCAAGGTTTCGTGCAGAAGTACGGACCCACAGTGCTGGCCGCTCCCACCAATAAAGGTTTCGACCGGGCCGCGTACGTTATTCCTTTCGCGGCCCTGTTCTTTGGCTTTGGTCTGATTGTGCTGGTGATTCGGGCCTGGAAAAATCGTCCAACTCCTGCCATCGCAGACGGTTTGCGGCCGGTTCGAGGCGCCGAACTCGAGCAGTTCCGTGACCAGGCGCGCAAGGAGACTGATCTATGACCTGGATTCCTCTCTGCTTGATGCTCGCCATCGCTTGTCTTTACTATGTTTTCTATCTGCCGGGACGACTTTTTCTTGGTCCGGAGAAAACCCGCGCCGGTTATCTGCGCGAACGCAAAGATGCCGTCTACGAAAACCTGCGCGATCTCAACTTCGAATACAAGGCCGGCAAAGTGCCCGACGCAGACTACGCGTCGCTGAAATCTTCTTTGCAGGACGAGGCTGCCACTCTCCTGGCCGAAATTTCGCGGCTGGAGAGTCTCGCGCCGGCATCCCGGAAACCGAGAGTCTGAAAGGAACCCAGATTTTGAAATCGCCATCGCATGTCATTGGGCGCGACGCCGGTATCCTTATCGCGCTCGCCGTACTTTTCACCTCCTTCGCCGCCGCCCAAACCCTCACCGGCACGGTAAAGAACTCCACCACCGGCAAGCCCGCCGCCGGAGACGAGGTTGTCGTGTTCAAGCTGGGCCAGGGCATGGAAGAAGCCGGCCGCACCAACACCGACGCCAAGGGTCAATTCAGTTTCAAACTGGACGACGCCCATGCCCCGCATCTGGTCCGTGCCATCCATCAGGATGTGACTTACCACCGCATGGCACCACCGGGGACGACTTCCGTCGAAGTCGAAGTTTATGACGTTGCCAAGAAAGTGGACGGCATCGAAGTGGTTGCCGACATCATGCGTATCCAGGCGGCGCAAGGCCAGATCGCAATCACCCGCGAATTCGGGGTGCAGAACACCTCGAAACCGCCGCGCACGCAAATGAATGAGCGCAACCTCGAGTTTTATGTTCCCGACGGCGCACATGTCATCGACGAGTCGGCGACCGCTACCACCGAAAACGGCAACCCGCTGAAGTCGGCGCCCGTGCCTGAAGGCGAGAAGAATCGCTACTCTTTCATCTTTCCACTGCGTCCTGGTTTGACGCGATTCGAAGTAACGTATCAGCTGCCTTATAGCGGCAGCGCGAATGTCGATCCCAAATCCATTTATCCGCTGGAACATTTTGTTGTCATGACTCCGAAGACGATGCAGTTCACCGCCGCCGCGAGTTCGACGGGCTTCAAATTGATTAACTATCCCAACGAGCCGGACGCCGCTGTTCAGGTTGCGTCCAACACGACACCCGGGCAAAACCTTGCGTTCAAGATTTCCGGCGAAGGCACGCTCGCCGGCCAAGAGGAACCCGGCGCTCAAGGGTCCAGCCAGGGCGAGCAGAGTTCGGCGCCGGGCCCGGGAGCGAGCCAGTCAAGCAACCGTCCCGGCGGTGGATTGGGGCCACCGATTGACGCTCCCGACCCGCTGCAGAAATATCGTTGGTGGATTCTTGGAGGCTTCGCCGCAGTCTTAGTGATCGGTGGAATTTACGTAGCTTCGCGGCAACAAGCAGCCGCACGCGCTCTGAAGCGGCAAAAGAGTTCCCTGCCAGTCGCCATGCAGGAGGAAGACGACTATGAGCCAGCGGAAGTGGTTGCTCCGGGCGCATCCCGCGCACCAGCACGGCCCACTTCCATGCTGATGGAAGGAATAAAAGAAGAACTTTTCCAACTCGAAGTCGAGCGCAAGCAAGGCCAAATCTCCCCAGCCGAATATGAGAAGGCTAGAGCCGCCCTCGATCAAACTTTGGAGCGGGCACTAAAACGGGAAGCGCAGCGAGCTTGACGCTCGCACGCGCCGTGCTTTAATGGCGCATGGCTTATTCCTGGTTCGTCCTTCTGCTCGCGGCGGCGGGGACGGTTTTCCTGTTATTGCTGCTCCAAGGCACATCTTTCGGCACGCTAATTCACGAGGGCATTCCCGACCGGCCGCGGCGGCGCCTGTTCGTAGCCTCGGTCAGTTTCTTTCTCACGTTCGCCGGGGTACGTGCGGTGGTCTTTGCCGTTTTACATCACATTCCGCCCTTTCATTTTATCCAGTCGGGCGGTCGGCACATTCATCACCTCGTCTTCGGAATCCTCATTCTCCTGCTGGTGGGCTACGGCTGGCTGGCTGAAATCGGCACCGGGGCTGACGATTCATCGATTCTTCTGAGCCGCCTGATGTCGATCCTCTATGGGGTGGGCGCGGCGCTTACGCTCGACGAATTTGCCCTCTGGCTAAATCTGAAGGACGTCTATTGGTCACCCCAGGGACGGTCCAGTATCGACGCCATCATTCTATTCGGCGCACTCCTCGCCGCCACCGCTTGGGGCGCTCCGCTGTTGCAATCGCGCCAAAAGAGAAAATCTGGCTGAGCTCCGTGCTGCCTGCGCTGCTTCATTCTTGCCGAGTTAGTGAGGCAGGCTTTGCCCATCGGATCGGTTTGAATGAAAACATTCACGACCTCCGATTCAATGGGGATCAGCTAAGTGCTGTCGAATGTGGCCAAGCAGATACGTGTAAATAGACGACGCATTTGGCACCCGACCTGCCTTACTGCTGAATACATCGGCGACTCAAGCTCGGTCAGGAAATTGCCGATAGGAGCCGGTGAACGACGAGGGCAAACCTTCCTTTAAGGAGACAATTCATGTCAGTCTCGGGAATCTCCGCCAGCAGCCTCTTCAACACGGAGGGAGGGCAGAGCACTTTTCAACAATTCCAACAAACTTTTCAGCAACTTGGCCAGGATCTGCAGTCTGGGAATCTCGCCGCAGCGCAATCGGATTTTGCCACGTTGCAAAATCTCGGGTCGCAGAACTCGACGGCGACGGCGCAGAGCAATAGCCCAATCGCTCAGGCATTCAGCCAACTGGCGAAGGATCTTCAATCTGGCAACCTGTCGGCTGCCCAGCAGGACTTCACCACCATCCAACAGGACTTCCAGAACCAGTCCAGCCAGAACCAGACTCAGTCAACCCAGGGACATCATCATCATCACGGCGGCGGAGGCGGATCGAGCGAGGTCAATGAACTGCTCAGCCAATTGGGAACGGCGCTTCAATCGGGTGACCTCTCCACCGCGCAGCAGGCGTATAGCTCATTGGTGCAGCAGTTTCAGCAATCTTCCTCCGCACAAGCCAGCGGGGCACAAACGGAGTCTACGTCGTCATCCAGTTCGAGCGGCGTTTCGGTCAGCGCCTAAACGTTCGGCACTTGGGAGAGGCGGATTTTTTCTTGGGCCCTGTCGGTAGGGCTTAGGATGCGGGCTTGCCGGTTCTTGGTTTTCGTGTCCGGGATCGACTTTGCGTTCGCCGACCGCTCGTCGAAGAGAAGACGGCGCAGGGAACGGAGATCGTTGAGGATGCGGCGGCTCTTGCTCATGTGCAGTTCGAGCTTCTCCATGCTGTACAAAGCGGCGCGCAGCGCGTCCAAACGGCGGGGGGAGTCTGAACGTGATTCCCTTTGAACGTCGGCTTCGACCTCTTGCTTAGCCTCACGAACGGTTTCGGCCAACAGAGCGACGAATTCGTGGGCGCTCTCGATGCTGTCAAAAGAGCTTCCGGCCTTGTAGCTCATGGCGACTCTCCTTAATTAGAGGTTCCTGAGACGTTCGGCGATCAACGGAGGATAACAGTATAGCTCCGAAAATGAGGGAGTGCGAACCGAGAACGTGAGCTCGGGCTACGTGCATCCCCTGAGGGGGCGTAACATCTAATAGAGCGAGACTGAAAGCTATGGGAAATACATTCAAGACCGCATTTTTGCTGACGGCGTTGACCCTGCTGTTGATGTTTATTGGGGAGCACTTTGGCGGGCAGAATGGGATGCTGCTGGCGTTGGCGTTTGCCGCAGTGATGAACTTCGTCTCCTATTTTTATTCGGACAAGATTGCGCTGGCCATGTACCGGGCGCAGCCGGTGACGCGCGAGC
>PLUI01000290.1 GCA_003164855.1 Acidobacteriaceae bacterium | reverse complement strand
CCCACCACCATCGAATCCAGACTGGATGCAACCCGAAAAATGTGCAGCAGCGCGGCTTCATCCAGCAGGCGGTAAAAATGTTTCCATTCGCACAGCATCAGTCCGTACTCGGCGCCAAGCAGTCGCATTACCGAGTTCGCCGCCAGCGTGACATCGTTCACCCAGAGCAGAAACTCAGTGCGATTGCAGGTGGCCAGCACGATCACTTCATCGATGCCCTCCGCCCTCGACAATTGCACCAAAGCTTCGTAGCGCCGGCCCTCGCTGATCCAGAAGCGCTCCCGCACAGCCACTGGTGCCGTTCGATAGTTCAGGCCAACAACCATCAGCGTGGGTTCCACCGTCATCTCCTGCAACTATCAGTATGAAAAGCATCCGTCATGCCAAAGGTAAGCTCTATGCTTACGGAATTGACCATGCCTGTTTTCAGTGGGTTACAGCTTGTTTTGCGGGAAGGGAAGTAGGATCGGGAAACCGGCTAGTGGGATATCACGCTGGACTGGTGTCTTTTGGCTCGCTCCCGGAGAAACTTTCTCACTGATGGGCGCAGAACCACAGACAAGACCTTCTGAAGTCCTTCCGGAAGCTGGCGGCAGTACTTCGGATTTGTTCTCTCTGTGACTCTGTGGTGAGTATCTCTTTCAGTGAGCGACTTCAGCCGGCGCGATATCCTTTAGGCTCTTCGCTTTCGGCTCGTAAACGCAGAACGGTTCCTCGTCGAGATAATTCCCGGTGGCCGCGAAAGCACGCGCGCGGCAACCCATACACACATTGCGGAACTCGCAGCATCCACACTTCCCGTTCAAGTTGTTGACATCCCGCAGCTGATGGAACACAAAAGAGTTTTCCCAGATATCGGCAAACGACTGCTTCTTTAAATCTCCTGCCAGCGCCGGCAAATATCCACAGGGATAAACCTCGCCTTGATGAGAAATGAAACAGACCGCCGTTCCCGCCAGGCATCCCTTGGTCATGGCGTTCATGTCGGAAGGATGAGTTCCAGGATGTCCCACGGCCTTTCCAATGCCATTAGCCTTCAGCTCGATTCCGGTTGAACCCGGCATCGTCATCTCGGTCGCGCCGATGGTTGCCGAATCATGGCTTGGCGAATCCCGCACAGCTTCCGGCACTGCCTGCGCAGCCAATGCAGCCGCCGTCCCGGAGCGGTGTTCCGCCGCACGGCGCTGCCGCACCACGCGGAAATAATGTGGCGCACACGTCGCCTTCAGTTCGATGCCGCCCTGCAACGACTGATCGTAGAACCAGTTCAGCATCTTCTCGTACTCTTCCGGTGGAACCATCTGCTCGGCGGCGATATTCACACCGCATCCCACGGGCACTAACAGAAATGTGTGCAGCGCATCGGCTCCAATGAACTTTGCCAGCTCAAGCACCTCGGGAAGCTGATGCGCGTTGTGGCGAGCGATTGTCGTATTGATCTGCACCGACATGCCGAGTTCTTTCAGGTTGCGGAAGCCGATAATTGCCGCATCGAATGCCCCCGGAATGCCACGGAAAGTATCGTGAGTCAGCGGATCGGCGCCGTCCAGGCTGATAGCCACACGCTTCACGCCACTCTCGACAATCTTCTGGGCCACTTGCCTGGTGACCAGAGTGCCATTCGTGGCCAGCGCTACGCGCAGTCCCTTGTCCGTGCCGTAACGCGCTAACTGGAAGATATCGGAACGGAACAGCGGCTCACCCCCACTCAGCACCAGAATAGGAGAAGACACTTCCGCGATCTGGTCGATAATGTCGCGCGCCGCCTGCGTGGATAGATCGGAAGGGGAACTCAGTTCCGTCGCGCTGGCCCGGCAATGAATGCAGCGCAGATTGCATCCTTTGGTCAACTCCCAGAAAATCAGTCTCGGTTTATTTTGGCTTCCATGATTTCCAGAACTATGATTTTCAGAATTATGATTTCCAGAATTATGATTTGCGTTAGAGTTCTGCACGCCGCCGTTTGCTGAAGTCATGTGCTTCCTCCCACTTAACCCTGCCCACTTGAACCAGACTAGTTTCGTCACCCACGCCGCAAACATAGAAGAGAACCTTCGCCCAGGCGGTGATCATCATCACCAGAAATTGTGATCCTGGTCACTAGATCTAAGTCTCATTTAATCTTGGGGTTTAGATGGACCGAGGCATTTCCGCGCGTTTGCGTCGCCATTCGGCTGGACTTAGAGCGATGCCGCCCCGACGGCGCGCCTAGTTATGATTCGCGATATCCCGCAGCGCCGGTGTGTTCCGAATCACCAGAGTCGAACCTTTCGTCTGCAGGATCTGACGTTTCTTCAGCTCGGCAAACAGCCGGGTCACCGTCTCCCGCGAAGTCCCGATCATCTGCGCGATCTCCTCATGCGTTAGTCGGAGTTTCAGCCGAGGCTCGGCTTTGCCGGACTCCCCGTTTTTCGAGCTCCATTCCAGAAGCAACGTCGCCAGTTTCTCGGCCGCGGAATGCGACAGTCCCAGTGAGCGCACTTCCTTGCAGGCATTGTGATACTTCTCGCCCAACTGCTCAGCCACTTTGAAGCAGGTCTCGACATCGTCTTTCAAGAACTGAAGAAAGTCTTCGCGCTTCACGAAGGTAATCTGGCAGGGATCGATCGTCTCCGCCGTTACTTCGTACGGCCTGCCCGAGATGGTTGCGCTCAATCCCAGAATCTCCCCGGCCTCGGCAAGTTTCACAATCATGGTTCGGCCGCCCGGAGAAGTAATGGAGAGTTTCACGCTCCCCTTGCAAATCACAAAGATTCCGCGAGGCATCTGACCTTCCACGAACAGCACAGCACCTTGGGGATAAGAGGTCGCAAACTTCATTTTTTCGAAAGCCCGCAGCGCATTATCCGGCAGATCGCAGAACATCCGGTCAGCCCGCAACTTGCAGGTAAGGCAACTTTCTACAATCTCCATTCCGTATGGCGAGAGCATGACCAGCCTCCTCGAACAACTTCGTCTAGCAACTTCGGGCCCGGATCGCTTGCGTGGGCGCATCATTGCGCTGTCCACCAGCGTGTTAAGCCGGTCTCGTCTGACGCCAGTGTCCGTCTATACGAAACACTTGGCTGTGCTGCCCGGCACATGCCGATGTGATGCTCCTCACAAATGGCGCGGTAGCATCATCCTTCGTGTTCGGTAAGCCATTTTCGCGGTCCATCGCAGCACAATCCCCAAGGCATCGCTCTGGTAATTCCCAATAAATCCCCTCATCTCGTTAAGAATCCATCATTTATCGATCACATCAGAGGTTTGCTGTGATCTAAATCACAATCCTCTGTGACTTGCCTTGCTGCGTTCTTGTCCGGCATCGTCCATTCTTAATGCAGTCAGCGGGAAAACGAAATCAAGCAAGTCTTTGCAGAGTAAAGGCAGGCTGTCGATCATGAAACGCAAGTTCAAAACTATGGATGCAAACGAGGCGGTCGCCTACGTCGCCTACCGGGTTAACGAGGTTATCGCCATCTATCCCATCACTCCGTCTTCCAACATGGGCGAGTGGGCCGACGAGTGGGCGTCTCAGCAAATCCCGAACATCTGGGGAACCGTGCCTCACGTGATGGAGATGCAAAGCGAAGGCGGCGCCGCCGGCGCCGTCCATGGCGCGCTCCAGACCGGATCGCTGGCCACTACCTTCACCGCGTCCCAGGGTCTGCTGCTCATGATTCCGAACATGAATAAGATTGCCGGAGAGCTTACCCCCACCGCCTTCCATGTCTCGGCGCGCACCTTGGCTACGCACGCTCTCTCGATTTTCGGCGACCACTCCGATGTAATGTCCGTCCGCAGCACCGGCTTCGCCATGCTGTCTTCGAACTCCGTGCAGGAAGCCATGGATATGGCGCTGATCGCTCACGCCGCCTCCCTGGAGTCGCGCATTCCTTTCCTGCATTTCTTCGACGGCTTCCGCACCTCCCATGAAGTAAACAAGATTGAGATGCTGAATGAAGACGACATGCGCGCGCTTATCAATATGGATCGCATCTTCGAGCATCGCCAGCGCGCTCTCTCGCCCGATCATCCTGTCTTGCGCGGCACGGCACAGAATCCGGATGTATTTTTCCAGATGCGCGAAGGGGCGAACAACTTTTACGAGGCTTGTCCACAAATCGTCCAATCCGTCATGAACAAATTCGCCGAGGTCGTAGGCCGTTCCTATCATCTCTTCGATTACGTGGGTGCACCCGATGCCGAACGCGTAATCGTCATGATGGGCTCTGGCGCCGAAGTCGCTCACGAAACCATTGACCATCTCAACTCGCAAGGCGAAAAGCTCGGACTGCTCAAAGTCCGCCTATACCGGCCATTTCCCGTGCAGGCATTCCTCGCAGCCTTACCTGCCAGCGTGCGGAAGATTGCTGTCCTCGATCGCACCAAAGAGTCGGGTGCGATCGGTGAACCGCTTTACCTTGATGTAGTGAACGCCCTTCACGAAGGAATCAAAGCTGGTTTCAGCCCCCGCGAAATTGCGCCATCCGTTGTTGGTGGACGCTACGGTCTCTCTTCCAAGGAATTCACTCCGGCCATGGTGAAGGCAATCTACGACAATCTGAAAGGCGATCAGCCCACCGGCCAAACCCAGGCCGGCCAAGTAAAAGATCACTTCACCATCGGCATCCAGGATGATGTCAGCCATACCAGTCTTTCCTATGAAGCTGGCTTTTCCACTGAGCCTGACAACGTAGTCCGAGCCATGTTTTATGGGTTAGGCGCGGATGGCACCGTAGGCGCCAACAAGAACTCAATCAAAATCATTGGCGAGAACACTGACAACTACGCTCAAGGCTACTTCGTCTACGACTCCAAGAAGTCAGGCGCCGCGACCATTTCGCATTTGCGTTTTGGACCCCAGCCCATTCGCTCCAGCTACCTGATTTCCAGTGCCAACTTCGTCGCCTGTCATCAGTGGATATTCCTCGAGCGCTACGACATGCTGAGCGCACTGGTTCCCGGAGGCACCTTCCTGCTCAACAGCCCGTTCGGCGCGGATGAAGTTTGGGACCACCTTCCGCGCCCTGTTCAACAGCAGCTCATCGCGAAGCGCGCAAAGTTTTATGTGATCGACGCCTACCAGGTGGCGCGCGACACTGGCATGGGCAGCCGCATGAATACGATTCTGCAGGTATGCTTCTTCGCTATCTCCGCCGTATTGCCCGCGGATCAAGCGATTGAGGCAATCCGCAAATCCATTCGCGACACCTACGGCAAGAAAGGCGAAGAGATCGTTCAGCAGAACATGAAAGCCGTGGACGAGACTCTGGCGCACTTGTTCGAAGTGAAAGTTCCTGCCGAACTGACCAGCACGATTGAGATGCCGCCACCCTTCTCGCCTTCAGCGCCTGAATTCGAGCGTAATGTGCTCGGCACGATCTACGCGGGCCGCGGTGACGAACTGCCGGTCAGCGCATTTCCTGTGGACGGCACTTTCCCCACAGGAACCGCGAAATGGGAGAAACGAAATCTTGCGCTCGAGATTCCTGCATGGGATTCAAACATCTGCATTCAGTGCGGGAAGTGCGCCATGGTTTGCCCGCACTCCGTGATCCGCATCAAGGTTTACGACTCGAAGGAATTGGAACACGCTCCCGCAACATTTAAATCGACCGAGAGCCACGACAAAGAATGGAAAGATAAAGATCTCAAATATACGATTCAAGTAGCGCCGGAAGACTGCACCGGTTGCGGCATTTGCGTGGAAATTTGTCCGGTTAAGAATAAAGCCGAGACGCGTCTCAAAGCGATCAACATGGTGCCGCAGCCTCCGCTGCGCGTACCCGAACGCGAAAACTGGGATTTCTTTCTCAAAATTCCGGAACTCGACCGCCGCAACATTAAAGTCGGCAACATCCGCCAGCAGCAAGTACAGGAGCCGCTGTTCGAGTTCTCCGGCGCCTGCGCCGGATGCGGTGAAACTCCCTATCTCAAGTTGATGTCGCAACTGTTTGGTGATCGCGCCATCATCGCCAACGCTACCGGGTGCTCCTCGATCTACGGCGGCAACCTGCCCACCACGCCCTGGACGAAGAATGCCGACGGTCGCGGACCCGCATGGTCCAACTCGCTTTTCGAAGACAACGCCGAGTTTGGCCTGGGCTTCCGCCTTTCCATCGACAAACAAACCGAGTTCGCGCAGGAGTTGGTCAAGCGCATGGCAGGAACGATCGGTGAAGAACTCGCCACCGCGCTGCTCACTTCTCCCCAGAAGGACGAAGCAGACATCTACGAACAGCGGCAGCGCGTCGATCTGTTAAAAGAAAAACTGCACGGCGCAAACTCCGGTGTAAATGTTAACGACGTGAAACAACTGCTTTCCCTCGCCGACCTGCTCGTCAAGAAGAGCATCTGGATCATCGGCGGAGACGGCTGGGCTTATGACATCGGCTACGGTGGCCTCGATCATGTCCTGGCCAGTGGCCGCAATGTTAACGTGCTCGTGCTCGATACCGAGGTCTACTCCAATACCGGAGGTCAGGCTTCGAAATCCACTCCCCGCGGCGCAGTGGCGAAGTTTGCCGCCGGCGGCAAGCCCGGACCCAAGAAAGATCTGGGGCTCATCGCCATGAGCTACGGCAATATTTATGTCGCCAGCGTGGCCATGGGTGCAAAAGACGAACACACACTCAAATCGTTTCTCGAAGCTGAGGCCTACAACGGCCCCAGTCTCATCATCGCCTATTCGCACTGCATTGCCCACGGCATCAACATGACGACGGCGATGTCGAATCAGAAAGTAGCCGTCGACTCCGGACAGTGGCTGCTCTACCGCTATAACCCCGAACGGGCGGCGCAGGGTGAGAATCCGCTGATCCTCGATTCCCGTACGCCCACCCGCAAAGTCCAGGATTTCATGTCCATGGAAACGCGCTTCAAGATGCTCACCAAGAGTAAGCCAGAAGATGCCAAGCACCTCTGGGCTGAAGCCCAACACGACGCCTGCACTCGCTTCCGTTTATACGAATATATGGCGCAGCGTAAAGGCGACAAAGAAGCCGCCAAGGAGCAAAAGGAACAATAGGGAGCAATCATGATCGATCTCAGAACTAACTATCTCGGTTTGCAACTGCGCACTCCCTTGGTGGCTTCAGCCTCACCGCTATCCCAGGAGATAGACAGCATCCGTCGCCTCGAAGACGCTGGCGCTTCCGCCGTGGTGTTGTATTCATTGTTCGAAGAGCAGTTGCGCCAGGAAAGCGCTGAACTCGAACAGCATCTGACCGAAGGGACCGACAGTTTTGCGGAAGCATCCAGCTTTTTCCCTCAGCCCGATGAATTCCGCCTGGGGCCCGAAGGATATCTGAATCACATCCATCGCGCCAAGAAAGCAGTATCCATACCAATTATCGCCAGTCTCAACGGCACCACGGTCGGTGGCTGGACGCAGTATGCCAAGCTCATCGAGCAGGCCGGCGCGGATGCTCTGGAATGCAACATCTATTCCATCGCTGCCAATCCGGAAGTCACCTCCAGGGAGGTCGAGCAGGAGTATGTCGACATTCTGCGGTCGGTAAAGTCGGTGGTCAAAATTCCTGTGGCCGTGAAGCTCAGCCCTTTCTTCAGCAACATGGCGAATATGGCAAAGCGGCTGGACGAAGCGGGTGCCGACGCTCTCGTGCTCTTCAATCGCTTTTACCAGCCCGACATCAACCTCGATGAGCTGGAGATTCAGCCGAATGTTTTACTCAGCACTCCACACGCCCTGCGGCTGCCTCTCACCTGGATCGGAATTCTCTACGGCCGCATTCGCCCCAACCTGGCTGCCACCAGCGGCGTACATGGTCACGAGGATGTGATTAAGTTGTTGATGGTCGGCGCCGACGTCACCATGCTCTGCTCCGCGCTCTTGCGGAACGGCATAGACCATCTTGAGAAAGTCGAAGCCGGCGTGCTGGAATGGATGGAAAAGCACGAATACGATTCTGTCCAGCAGATGAAAGGAAGCATGAGTCAAATCCGCTGCCCCAACCCCTCAGCCTTCGAACGCGCGCAATACATGAAGGCCGTTAAGGGTATCCAGCACGTAGTGTTTACCAACCGCGAGGCTTGGAAAATTCTCAGCGGACACTAGAAACATTTTGCGACTTGCAAGCGTCATACTTCCAATGGCTAGCCTTGCACCAGGACAGGCCATCCATCTGGGCTTAATACATCTCTATAGGGCAGCGAACAATCAGGCCGCCAAGAACAGTGAGGAGTCTTATGGTTACCAAGCAACAAGCACTCGATTACCATTTCGGTGGATGCCCCGGGAAAATTGAAGTCACTCCCACCAAACCTTGCCGCACCCAACGCGATCTTAGCCTGGCCTACACCCCTGGAGTAGCCGAGCCGTGCCTGGCCATCCAAGCCAATCCGCA
>PLUI01000109.1 GCA_003164855.1 Acidobacteriaceae bacterium | reverse complement strand
ACATGCCGAAGATGGCCGCCACGCCCATGATCATGTGGAAGTGGCCGACCACGAAATAGGTGTCATGCAATTGAATATCGAGCACCGGCTGCGCCAAGAACGGTCCACTCAACCCCCCCGAAACGAAAAGGGAAACGAACCCGATGGCATACAGCATCGGCGTCTGGAAGCGAATGCGCGCCTTATACATCGTGCCCAGCCAATTGAAGGTCTTGATGGCCGAAGGCACGCCGATGCACATGGTCAGGATGGAAAACGCAAACGCCGAATACGGACTCATGCCGCTCATGAACATGTGGTGGCCCCACACCATGAATCCTAGAAAGCCGATACCGAGCATGGCGTAAACCATGGCCTTGTATCCGAAGATCGGCTTGCGCGAGAACGTCGAGAGAATCTGCGACGTCACGCCCATCCCCGGAAGAATCGCGATATAAACCTCCGGATGCCCGAAGAACCAGAACAGATGCTGCCACAGGAGCACCGATCCGCCCTTGTGCCCCATGATCTGCCCATTCACCACCACCAGCGGCACATAAAAGCTCGTACCCAGATTCCGGTCCATCAGCAGCAGGATTCCCGCCGAGAGCAGCACGCCGAATGCCAACAGCCCAAGAATCGCCGTGATGAACCACGACCACACCGTCAGCGGCATGCGCATCATGGTCATGCCCTTGGCCCGCATATCGAGCGTAGTTGTCAGGAAATTGAGCGCGCCCATCAGCGACGCAATACAGAAAATCGCAATGCTCGTGATCCACAAATCCGCCCCGAGCCCTTCACCCGGCCCCGCCGTTGGCAACGCACTCAGTGGCGCATATCCCGTCCAACCATGCAGCGGCGCTCCGCCCGTCACAAAAAATGCCGCGATGATGCAGACGAACGCCACAAACGTCGTCCAGAACGAAAGCATATTTAGCACCGGGAACGCCATATCCGGCGCGCCAATCTGAATCGGTAAAAAATAATTCCCGAACCCTCCCTGCGGCGCCGTCGTCAGCACGAAGAACACCATGATCGTCCCGTGCATCGTCAGCAAGCTGAGATAAGTTTCCGGCTTGATCTCGCCCACCAGCGGCAGAACGGCGCTCGGCCACAGCAGGTGAATCCGCATCAGCAGCGACAAAAACATCCCCACGAACACCGCCGTGAGCGCCAGAAAGAAATACTGCATGCCAATGACTTTGTGATCCAGGCTGAAAATGTATTTCCGGATAAATCCCTGAGGAGCGTGCGAATGAACCGTAGCCGCCGTCGCCATTACTGTTTCTCCGCCTCCTGTGCCGCCAGCCACTTATCGAAATCTTCCTGGCTGACTACATGAACCACGCCATGCATCTTGTAATGTCCCAGGCCGCAAAGTTCGGCGCACACGATCTCATACTCGCCAATCGCCGTCGGCTTGAAGTGCATGTGAATATCCAATCCCGGCACCGCGTCCTGCTTAAAGCGCAGCGACGGCACAAAGAAGCTGTGGATCACATCCACCGCCCGCAGACTCACATCCACCTCGCGGTCAACCGGCAAATACATCGTTCCCGTGACCACATCATCCTTCGCCGCCGGATCCGATGTGTTCAGTCCCACCGCCGCCTCGCCCCCAGCCGATGGATCCATCAGCTTCGGGCTCGTCGCTCCATACTTTCCATCCGGCCCCGGATAGCGGAAGTACCAGGCAAACTGCATCCCGGTCACCTCCACCTGCACCGCCCCCGGCCCCGCCTGATCAAAGCGCTGGCTCGCCCAAACCCGGCTGCCCATCAGATTCAATCCCACGAACAGAATTGTAGTCAGCACCGTCCAGACGATTTCAAGATTGGTATTGCCGTGCGAATACTGCACCGGTGGTGAGTTCGGCTGCTGCCGGTATCGCCACACGATGTACCCCAGAGAAAGTTGCGCCGCTAGAAAAACAATTCCCATCAGCACAAAAGTAAGAGCAAGTTGTCCATCGATGAAGTGCGCCGCTTCCGCAGCTCCTACCGGCAACCACCAGGTCTTGGCGACAAAAAAGTACGTGCTGGCTAGTGTGATCAGCCAGATTAAAGCCATTAACGCAAGGCCCATTCCCCAATCCCTCCCACAAAAACCACGCGAGACGTTTTCCCACAGCCCGTTGCCGCGCCCTACAGCGCTAAGCAACAGTCGGCGGCGAGTTTACCACAGCTGCCTGAGTAAAAAACAAGCGACTTGCACCAGAACAAAAAAATTCCCCACAAATCCCAAAACCTTCTTTGCAATCAAGCTTCACTCNNCATCCCGAGCGAAGCGAGGGACCTTGGTTTCACATTGCAACACGGCAATGCCCTCTGGAAAACTCCCCCAGCCCGATCTATCCGTGCCAATCCGCGCAAATCCGTGGCCACCCGTCCTATTTCTCGCTCCACTCCGGCACCCTGCCCGGTGTCCAAGGCGCACCAGCAGCCTCCATATCTTTCTCCAGCTTGACCAAATCAACCTCAACCAAAGTGCGAAGTTTCCCCAGTTGCTCCGTAAACTCTCCCGCCGCAATGTTGTAATCCTCAACATGCCCCTGTGTCGGCTTGGCCAGTGAGAACCTCTCGCCCTCCATAATCGCCTCAATGCGATCATTGATCGACGACGCCACCGGCTCATTCCTCTTCTGCATTTCGCGATCCCCGCTCAGCGCTCGCAAGATCGCCCGATCATTCTGCTCGATCGCGTCCGCCGCCGCGTCCAATTGTTTTTCCACCGCCGGAGTATCCCGCAGAGCTTCGCGGATCGGCTTCAGCCGATCCTGAACCTCATGCCCGGTGCGAATAGCCCCTGAAACCGCCCGGTACAGCCGCGCCACCTTGCGATGAAACTCCTCGCGTGCCGCCAGATCCCCCGCATTCAACGACCCCTGCCCATCCGTCACGACTTTGAAATTCTGCGCCCCTCCCAGTTCCGTCACCCCTCCATCGATTTTCTGGAAGCATCGCACCGAGTAAGCCCCCGGCAGCACCAGGATTCCCCTCGACGAAGCCGGCGGAAAATCTTCTTCATCGTCCTCATGCTCGCGCAGCGCAACCACTGGATACCGCAAATCCCACGCTGTCCGCTGAAATCCCGCCTCAATGCTTCCTTCCACCCGGCGAATCGGCGCGCCCGATTCGTCGTAAACCATAAAATAAACCTCCGGCTTCCTCTCTTCCGCCTCCGCCCGCAACTCATTATTCGATGGATAAGGCAGCGTCTGATTTTTCTTCGCCGCATCTTTCTCCGCTTCCTGCCGCTTCTCCTTTTTCGTCTTCAGCTTCTCCTTCAAATAAGCCGTGAACACCGCACCATACGCAGGATTCTCCGCCGTATAAAACGCGTCCCCCTGAAATCCCTTCCTCGGCCCGCCCAGCGGATGCCGCTCGATATACATCAACGCATCCTTCACCGGAAACGTCGCCGCCGCCTGCTCCACAGATTCCGCCTTCATCTGCCGCAGCGCCGAAATATCGTCCAGCACGTAAAACCCGCGCCCAAACGTCGCAATCACCAGATCGCCCTCCCGCACCTGCTCCACCATGTCACGCACCGCAATCGTCGGCAGCCCGCCCTTCAGTTGCACCCAGTGCGCTCCACCATCGATCGTGAAAAAAGCCCCATACTCCGTCCCCGCAAACAGCAGATTCGCATTCACCGCGTCTTCCGCAAACCCCAGTACGGGACCACTCTCCGGCAAATTCCCCGCAATCGAAGTCCAGGTCTTCCCCGCGTCAGCAGACTTCAATAAGTAAGGCTTGAAGTCCTCATTCTTATGATTGTCGAATGCCGCATACACCGTGTTGACATCGTGCTGCGAAGCCGCCAACCGGCTCACATAAGTCATGTCCGGCACGCCCGCAAACTTGTCATACTTCGTCCAACTCTGCCCGCCATCGCTGGTCACTTGGATCAACCCATCGTCGGTTCCAACAAATATCAATCCTTCTTTTTTCGGCGACTCCGCCAGCGCCACAATGTTTCCGTAAAACGACGTCGATGCATTCTTCGCCACCGCGTCCGGATTCCACACCTTCCCCATCACCGGCAACGCATTTCGATTAATCTGCCGCGACAAATCCCCGCTGATCGCCTTCCACGTATCCCCGCGGTCGTCGCTGCGAAATAATCTATTCGCCGCAAAATACAATCGCGTATGCGAATGCGGCGAAATAATCACCGGCGAATCCCAATTCCACCGCAGCGCAGGCTCTCCCTTACCCTCCTGCGGCTGCAGCACCAACTCCTGGCCCGTCGGCTTGTCGTAACGCACCAGCACCCCATACTGCGACTCCGAATAAATCGTGTTCGCGTCCACCGGATCAACCACCGACCGGAATCCATCTCCGCCCGTAGTCACGAACCAATCCGAATTCATAATCCCGTTGACGTTCCGCGTGCGCGTTGGCCCGCACCACGAAAAATTATCCTGCGTCCCTCCGCACACGTTATAGAAGGGAAGCGCATTGTCCACCGCCGCATCGTAAAACTGCACCGTCGGCAGATTCGCCTTGAACTCCCAGTTCTTCGCGTCATCCCAGGTCTCATACATCCCGCCATCCGAGCCCAGCAGCCAATGCTTCGTATCGTCCGGATCAATCCAGATTGCGTGATTGTCTCCGTGATGATTCGTCTCCTCCACCTTATGCAGCGTCTTCCCGCCATCCAGCGATTCCCGCAAACTCACGTTCATCACAAAAATGCGATCCACATTTTTCGGATCACAAACCACCCGCGCGTAATACATCGCCCCCAAATCGAATTCGTTCTTCCGCTCCCAGGTCGCGCCCCGATCATTCGATCGGAAAATTCCACCCTTGCCATCCGCCGCCTCAATCGTGGCATACACCACATTCGGATCAGCCGCCGAAACCGCCAGCCCAATCCGTCCCATATCAACCTTAGGCAATCCCGATTTCAATTTGTTCCACGTTGCTCCCGCGTCGGTGGATTTATAAATCGCGCTCTCCGGCCCGCCATCGATCAGCGTAAAAACATGCCGCCGCCGCTGATAAGCCGCCGCATAAACAATGTCCGGATTCGACGGATCAATCGCCACATCCACCACGCCCGTGTTCTCGCTGATGGTCAGCACTGCCTTCCAGTTCTTCCCGCCGTCCGTAGTCTTATAAAGTCCGCGATCGCCGCCCGGTCCCCACAGCGGCCCCTCCGCCGCCACATAAACAACTTTCGAGTCCCGCGGATCGACCACCACCCGCCCAATATGCTCCGACTTCTTCAGCCCCAAATTCTGCCAGTCCTTCCCGCCATCGTCCGACCGGTAAATCCCATCGCCATACGAAACGCTGCGCTGCGAATTACTCTCGCCCGCCCCCACCCACACCACCGCCGGATCATTCGGATCGAGCGTCAACCATCCAATCGAATACGACGCCTCTTTATCGAACAGCGGAGTCCACGTCGTCCCATCATTCACCGTCTTCCACACCCCGCCCGAAGCCACGCCCACGTAATACTCAAACTTGTTCTTCGGATTTACCGCAATCGACATCACCCTCCCCGAAGCCACCGCCGGCCCAATCGAGCGAAACTTCAGCCCGGAAAAAGTCTCGGCGTTCATGCCGGGCTTTTTCTCTTCGTCTTTGTCTTTTTTCTCTGAGGCAGGCGCTTCCTTCTGGTCACCCTTCTTCTGATCTTTCTTTTGATTTTTCTTAGCCGCAGCCGCTGGCACGGCCGTCTGGTCCGCATCCTTATCCTGATCCTGAGGCGTCTGTGCCAACGCAGCGGACCCCAACACCAGGGCCGCCAAGAGAATCACCGCACCCGCGAAAGAAGCTGAGGCCGAGCCGGTAGCAATAGGATTTCGGGTGGCGCAGCCCTTCAGCGCTGCGGTCAGCGCCCCCCCATGAAACTGGGCTTCAGCCCTCGAAGTATTCAGCGCAATAGTTTCAGCAGTCGCTCGATTCGATTTCACGAAGCGCTCCAATCCAAAGTTTTCCAAAACCGATATGTATACATGATTCCGCTCAGAGATAGAAGCACGATCTCTATCCAGTGTCATCTTGAGCGGAGGTTGTGCTTCGCGAATGCGAAGCACAACCGTAGTCGAAAGATCCCTTGCACCACCTCGCAACCGTAAGTCGAACGCTTCTTTTGCGAGATGTGAGTCTTTATGACTGTCCTCCGCGATCGGCCCCGTGCGGTAGAATCCCTCCATGCCGCCCAAGCCCCAAGGTCACGAAACCCAATACATGAAGCTCCAGAAAAACTACTGCTTCGTCTGCGGCATGGATAACCCCGGAGGCATGCGCCTGAAATTCATCCTCGACGAAGCCCGCCAAACCTTCGTCTGCCACTTCCGCCTCGGCAAACGCTACACCGGACCGCCCGGCCACTGCCACGGCGGCATCATCGCCACCATCCTCGACGACGCCATGGGCAAGGTCAACAAACTCCACCACGTCGTCGCTCTCACCCGCGAAATGACAGTCGAATATCTCAAGCCAGTCCCCCTGCATACGCCGCTGCGCGTCGAAGGCCGCGAAATCGAAAAGCGCGGACGCACCCACGTCAACACCGCCGAAATCCTCAACCACAAAGACGAAGTCCTCGCCCGCAGCCGCGGCATCTTCATCGCCATCGATCCCGAAAAAATGTTCGCCAAATATGTAGAACGCTAGCGCCAGTCACTCACGTGGGGACAGCCGCCCCCGGCTGTCCGCCGGGCGCAGCCCGGCACGTTTGGCGTACGTCTTATAGCTGGTGGCCGACAGACTGCGTCTCCGGGAGTACCGCGAATTACGAATGGGCTGTAAAATAGATCACGACGGACAAATGTGCATTGTCCGCATCCTTCGCGATTGCGAAAAGGTATCCACGGTATCCAAACATGTCCCAAAACAACGGTAGCTCCACCTCCCTCCGCCTAAAAACCGGCCTCGCCGAAATGCTAAAAGGCGGGACAATCATGGATGTGACCAACGCGGAGCAGGCTGCTATTGCTGAAAAGGCGGGAGCGGTCGCGGTGATGGCGCTGGAGCGGGTTCCGGCCGACATCCGCAAGGACGGCGGGGTCGCCCGGATGAGCGACCCGGACATGATCGACGGCATCATCGCCGCCGTCTCCATCCCGGTCATGGCCAAGTGCCGGATCGGGCACTTCGTCGAGGCGCAGGTGCTGCAGGCCATCGGCGTCGACTACATCGACGAGTCCGAGGTGCT
>PLUI01000128.1 GCA_003164855.1 Acidobacteriaceae bacterium | reverse complement strand
AATCCGCTGGGGCTGAAGTGGAATTTCGTGCGGCGCGGGAGGTTCTCGCCGTATCTGGAGTTGAGCGGGGGGACGCTGTTCAGCAGGCAGAGTATTCCCAGTTATACGAATACGGTGAACTTCACGCCCAGCGCGGCGTTGGGGACGCACATTCTTGGAGAGAAATATAACTGGAGCGTGGATGTGCGGTATCTGCACATATCGAATGCGGGGCTGGGGATGTATAACCCGGGGCTGAATACGGTGCAGGTAAGGTTGGGAGTGGGGAGGTTTTGGAAGCGGAAGTAGATATGAGGCGGCGGTGAAGCTGCCTCCCTCGATGATGCTGCCGAGGGAGGCAGGATGACTTTTGGCAAGTCTTCTTGCAGGACCGGTTGAG
Source organism: Acidobacteriaceae bacterium (assembly GCA_003164855.1). Classification (GTDB taxonomy): domain Bacteria; phylum Acidobacteriota; class Terriglobia; order Terriglobales; family Acidobacteriaceae; genus Sulfotelmatobacter. The sequence goes on along the minus strand of PLUI01000128.1, from coordinate 14,309 downwards.
TGATCCTAACTGTTAACGGTTACGGAGTGACCACCTTCGTCCCCGGGGCAAGTGCAACTCACGGTATAGGGATAGGTCCCGAGCGACGGTACGGAAATGGTGACGGAACCACCAGTTGCCACAGTGACGTACAGGAGCCCTTTGGAATTCGTGCCGTCGGCCTCAAAAGGAAACGTGGGATTAGGATTCCCCGAGACTTGGGTGATGGTGACGCCGGCGGTTGGAATGTTCTGAAACTTTATCGTATCGCCGTCGGCTATGAAGTTTTCGACGCAGATGTCGGGGGTGCTGGTCGGGGTTTCATCCGCTGGCTTATGTTTTCCTTTGGGAGCTGGCGTGTGGCTTCCTTTGCTCTTGCTCGTTTGTTCGTGATTTACTGTTGTCTTCATACTTATTTTCCTTTCGAATTGCCGGGGCGCCTGATGGCGCTGGGGCTGGATTTGTCGAGCGGTTCACATCGTACTTACCATGGATAGTCTTTCAGAGTCTGAAACCCGAATTCTGGAGCGTACTTCCTGGCGCGGCTGGATCCGCGCCTTTTCAACGCGATCGTTTGTTAGGGCCCACTCGCGGCTAGGACCAACGGGGAATTTATGGACGCGAGGACTTCATTAACTGCTGGTAGCAGGGCGTGAGCCAGGTTGGCGGACCCGGGTCGCTGCGAATCTTATCTACCGTGTACCGTGTAGCCTGCCTGCACGGCCTTGCCCATTCGACGGCCAATCCGGTTTCGCCCAACTGGTTACACACCCCGCGAATTCTTTCTGCTGAACTCCGACCACGACCCCGTTAACTATTGACGGTTACAGAGTGCGCGGGATCGTCTGGACCGCTGCAACAACTCACGTTATAGGGGTAGGTCTTATTGAGCGTTGGCACCACAACGGTAACGCAGTTATTCGCTGTTGTAAGGTCTGTGTAGTCAAGCCCGTTTTCCGTGCCGGTTACCGGCGAAAAGGGGTAAGTGTCTCCAGAGATCTGGGAAAGCGTGCAACCGGTGCTCGGAATGCCTGTAAAGCAAACTTGGCTATTGTTGCTTGCCGCGAAATTCGCGACGCAGATGGGCTGGCTGGTGGCGTCTGCGGTCCGCTTTCCCTTGGCTGCGGCAGTCGAAGGCGCTTTGCTTCCTTTTTTCCCCGCGTTCGGTTTTGCCTTCTTCGGTTTACCGGTCGTTCCCTTCTTTATCTTTATCTTTACCTTCTTCACGGCGCCAGTGGATGCTCTCCTGGCGGCCTTTTTCGGAGTACCGCTTGATTTCTTCTTTTTTTTCTTTTTCAAAGTTCTGCTCCTTTCGGGTTGTCACCCCGCTGAAAAGCTCAAACTGGTCTTAAAGCTCTTAGGGCCCGGTTCCTGCGGAGAGTGCAGGGAACTTACGGATGCGAAGACTTCATCAGTTGCTGGTAACCCGGGGTATTGGCCAGATTGTCAAATTCCGGGTCGCGGCGAATCCTGTCCGCCGTATAGCCGGCCCGTACAGCCTTGTCGAGCCATTCGATCGCCAGTCCAGTTTCGCCCAACTGGTTATACACTCCCGCGGCGTCCAGCAGTATTTCTTTATCATTGTGCCCGTATTGCAGAGCTTGCCCTAAATAGAGCAGAGCATGCTCCCGATCATTGAGCATGGAATAATAACCCGCCAACGAGCTGAGCACAACAGCGTCATGAGGGTTGACCTTTAACTCCTGTAAAGCCAGTTCGATCGCCTTGTGATGCGGCGCCACCGACTTTTCCTTTTCCCCGCCGTAGTAAAGCACTGTCCCCAGGTCGCCCCAAGTGACGTACTGTTGCGGGTCCAGCTTGGTGGCCTCTTGGTAAGCGCTGGCCGCCTCGACTGACTTTCTCAGACCAGCGTACGCCACCCCAAGATTCACATAACCTGGATAACTGGGCCGGATGGCGATGGATTTTTTCAAGGGATCAATAGCCTTTTCATACTGACCCACATCGTTATAGATGGCTCCAATGTTCACGTAGGTCCCGTACCAGTCGGGAGCGATCTGGATGACCTTGGCAAACATTTGCAGAGCCTTGTCCGACTCATTGCGGCGGCGATAGAAGGTTCCGAAGAGGTTGTAGGTTAAGCGGCTGTTGGGATGGGCCTGAATTGCCAGCTGATATGCGCGTTCGGCTTCAGTAATTTTGCCTTCATGTTCATAGGCCAGGGCGAGCCCAAGTACGGCGTCTTCGTTGCCCGGTTCGAGGCCGAGAGCAAGTTGAAATTCGGCAGCGGCCTCGGCAAAATGTCCGGTGTCATCGTCGATGTGGCCCAAGCAGACGTGCCCGGCGGCACCGGCGTTACCGAGTTTGATGGCTTCATTGCAGCCGTTCTGCGCCGGAGCGATCCATTGTTTTTGCTTGGTGTCGGAATATTTAAGCCAGTAACTTTCGCCGAGGACGGCTTTGGCCATACCGAAGTTGGGATCGAGCTTGAGGGCTTCACGGGCCATGAGCGCGGCATTGTCGAGGTTCTCCGCTTTGCTGTGATCGAGCAGGTAGCCTTGCGCCTGCAGGTAGTATTCGTAAGCGGCGGCTTTATCGGTGCCGTGGTACTTCAAGGCGGCTGCTTCTTCGGGGCGCAACTGGAGGTGTAGAGCTTTCACAGCGCCATCGGAGACAATTTGTTCCGCGGAGAAGGCATCAGTGGTGGGGATGGTCAGCGAGCCGTTGCCCAACGGAGCTCCGGTCTGGGCACTGAGCAAAGAATAGTTGACCTTGAGCAGAGTGTCGGACTGCGGTTCGAGGGTGATCACGAGGCCAAGGTTGGCACCGAACATCCGGGCGGCATCGGGCAGTTGGGAGATTTTCTTTTCCTGCAAGGTGCGGGGCGTGACGACTTCAAAGGCGCGATCTTCGGTGAGGTTGCCGAGCTTGGCGGCAACACTTTCTACCAGACCCTCGCCGAGGGCGCTGAGTTTGGCATCGGCGTTGGCGGCTGGGGTGAAGGGAAGGATGGCGAGGATTTTGGTTTCGGGCAATCCTCCGGCCATGGACTGCGAAGCAGTATTATTCGCGATGGAAGCGTGGAACCAGCGGTGCAGAGGACCGTAAGCGAGGAGTGCGGCCAGGACGACGAGAACGATCGCGACTGCGGCGAGAACGCGATACTGATGGAATTGTCCAGGAGTGGAGGGAGCGTGCTTCGGCTTTCCACCTTGTTCGACACGGCGAAGATCTTCCAACAGGGCGGCGGCGGTGGGGTAACGGAGGTCTGGATCCTTGGCGAGAGCGCGAGAGATTATGGCGGCGATTGGGCCGGGGACATTCGTGAGCGAGGGCGGTTCGGTGTGGACGATGCGGGCGATGGTGGTGGCGAGGCTGTTGGTCTTAAAAGGCTGCTCACCGCCGAGCATTTCATAGAAGACGAGGCCGAGAGAAAAAATGTCGGAGCGTCCGTCGTCGGGACGCTGCAGGAGGACTTCGGGGGCCATGTAGGCGGGAGTGCCGCCGGAGGGGGTCATGGTCTCCATGCTTTTCGTGGCATCGTCGGGATTGCTGTTCCAGGCGCGGCGGGCGACGCCGAAATCAAGAATTTTCACGCGATTGCCTGCCGATATCATGATGTTCTCGGGTTTGATATCGCCGTGGATGATGCCTTTTTCATGGGCGGCCTGCAGGCCTTCGCAGCACTGGGTGGCGATGGCAAAAAATTCGTCAGTCGAAATGGGGCGGGCGAGGCGGGCGCGCAAAGTCTCGCCTTCAACGTACTCCATGACGAGCCAGAGTTCGCCGGCGTGCTCGAGGACGTCATAGATACCGCCAACGTTGGGATGGTTCAGAGCGGAGGCACGCTGGGCTTCTTTGAGCAGGCGCTTGCGGTCGGCAGCGGTGGAGTTGGCCTGCGGGGCCATGCGCTTGATGGCGACGAAACGTTTGAGCGTGGTATCTTCGGCGCCGTAAACCTGTCCCATGCCGCCGGCGCCGAGCCGCCTGGAGATGGCAAAGCGACCGACGGTGGTGCCGGTGAGGGCATCGGCAGCAGCATTCTTACTGACCGCCGGTGGGGGCGTCTTGATCTGATCATTCATGCGCATGCGCTAAGCGCCATGGACTAAGTGCCCGCCGATTTTTGCAATTCTAATCTTAGTTGAGGAGGAAAGCCAAAACGAAAGTGGGGAAGGGGACCGTGGAGTCCCGATGGGAAGCGGAGTCGGCATGGGAAGCGAGTGCTTGCAGTGCGAATCAAGCTTTCTAAGCCCCTAACTGCCACTTTATCCGGACTTTATTCAAACTTTATCGCGCCTACTGTGAGGCTAGACTATTTTGGCCTATGCCGACTTTTCTCCTCGACTTACTTTCGCGCTTTGCAGGATGATTGCAGTCATGAAGAAGACCTCTCCTTTCGACGAAGCCAAACCGAGAACGCCAAAAGGCGAGGCTCGCCAGCAGAGATCGAGGTAATGAAAGCGATGGAAGATCTCAACAACCTGGATGATGAGGAGGAATACAAGCTGGCTCTTGCTGAGGTTTATGGCATCCTGCCTGGACATCCGAGGTACGCTAAGGCGATCGCTACTTGGAGGGATTTGCGGCGCGGGAAGCCTTAAGCTTCTTGACACGCTGGACAAGTTCCTCAGTGCGTGCGTTCTTCTCAGCTTCCGAAAGTCCCATCTCGTCCATCTGTTCTTCGAGAAGGCGGGCAATTGTCCTGAGAGCCTGCTTGCGAGAATCCTTTTGCCGTCTTTCTGGTCGCGGGGTTGGAAGCGCAGACATTCGACTGCCCTTTCTATACGTTCTCTGAGACACGTTAGTTTACTCCACCGTTCAGTTTCAAGTCTTACTTAAACTTTATACTGCCTCTTTGATGCGCGAAAGTTACGGATGGCACGTGCATCAAATGCTTCTTCGACTTCGAGTTAACGCACATCCCTTGCTTCCATCCTCCGGCCCCGGCTATTCTTCTGACTTATGTCTACGCTAGTGGAGTGTGTGCCGAATTTTTCGGAAGGTTGCGACAAGGGGAAGGTGGACGCCATTGTTGCGGCCATGAAGGTGGATGGGGTTTACCTGCTGGACCGCGAAATGGACGCGGACCACAACCGGAGCGTGATCACGCTGGTAGGCGAGCGGGAGGCGATTCAGGAGGCGGCGATTCGCGGAGCGGGTAAGGCTGCGGAGTTGATCGATCTGAATGTGCACAAGGGGGCGCATCCGCGGATGGGGGCGACCGATGTGGTGCCGTTTATTCCGATCGATGGCGTGACCATTGAAGATTGCGTGGCGATGGCGCGGCATGTCGGAGAAGAGATTTGGAAGCGATATCAGATTCCGGTGTATCTCTACGAAGCGGCGGCGACGAGGCCGGAGCGGCAGAATCTGGAGAACATTCGGCGCGGGCAGTTTGAGGGCATACGGGCGGAGATTGCGACGAATGCGGCGCGCAAGCCGGATTTTGGCGAGGCGAGGGTGCATCCTACGGCGGGGGCGACGGTGGTGGGGGCGCGAAAGTTTCTGATTGCCTACAACGTGTTTCTGAACACGCCGGACGTGGAGATCGCGAAAAAGATTGCGAAGGCGGTGCGGTTCTCGAATGGCGGAATGCGGTTCGTGAAGGGCGCGGGGTTTCTGGTGCGGGGGCTGGCGCAGGTTTCGATGAATTTGACGGATTTTGAGCAGACGCCGGTGCATCGCGTGTTTGAAATGGTGAAGCGGGAAGCGGCGCGGTATGGAGTGATGCCGGTCGCGAGCGAGATTGTGGGATTGATTCCGAAGAAAGCTTTGGAGCAGGCGGCGGAGTGGTTTTTGCAGGTGGAGAATTTCGATTCGTCGCTGATTTTGGAAAACCGGCTGATGGCCGTGATGAGTGGAAAGATGGCGGTGGGCGGGTTAAGGGCGGGCGTGGAGCCCTTTGTCGAGCAGCTGGCCGCGGCTACGGCGACACCGGGCGGGGGAAGCGCGGCGGCGGCGGCGGGTGCGATGGCGGCGGGACTGGCGGCGATGGTGGCGTCGATGTCACGAGGGAAGAAGGCGTATCTGCAATATGAGGCGCAGTTAAGCGCGGCGATTGCGAGGCTGGGGCCGCTGCGGGAAGAATTGAAGACGGCGATTGAGGCGGATGCGGAGTCCTACAACTCGGTAATGAAGGCGTACAAGCTGGCGAAGACGGCGATCGTACCAGAAGGGGAGATGCTGATTGAAGCGGGATTGAAGCAGGCGACGAGCGTTCCGCTGGCGGTGGCGGAGAAGGCGCACGAAGTGGCGCAGATTGCGCAGAGCCTGTTCGCGATTACGAATCCGAATATGAAGTCGGACTTGACGACGGCGCAGGCACTGGCGCGCGCGGCGATTGCGGGAGCGCTGGCCAATGTGGAGATTAATCTGGGGTCGCTGAAAGATCAGGAGTTTGCGGCGGGGGTGCGGAAGCGGGTCGGCATCATCGCGAACTCGACTTCAGCTAACTGACTGCTTTCCGTCGGAACTGGCGAAGCCCCACGGTCAGGAATAGCGTGTCAAAGGCCGCCAACACTACCAATACAGCCACTACGGGGAGGTGCGGGAACTGGGGTACGAGCGTGCCGCGCAGGCCCTCGCTCGCGTAGACCAGGGGATTTACCAGGACGATTTTCTGGAGGATGGGAAAGTGGGCTAACGCGCTCCATGGGTAGTAGGTGCAGCCAAAGAAAATCATTGGAGTCAGGACCATGCTGAACATCAGGCCGATGTGAGTCTGGCTGACGCTGCAACCCAGAGCGAGACCGCCGCAGGCGGAGAAGAGCGCGACCAGCAGCGTGACCGCGGCAAAGGTCAGCGGAGAATTAAGGTTCAAATCGACTCCTGGCCTTAGTAGCAGCCACCCTGCCGGGATTACGACCAGGCCGGCCAGCACAGCTTGCATGGTACCAAAAAAGACTTTCTCTACGGCCAGCCAGGAAATCTCCATGGGCGCGAGCAGGCGGTCTTCGATCTCGCGGGTGAATTGAAATTCGGCGATCAAGGGCATGGCGACAGCCCATACGCCGGTGAACACCATGCTGATGGCCATGATGCCGGGCAACAGCAGGCTTTTGTAGGCGGCGGGCATATAGCCGCTGCTGACCATCACGCGGCCGAAGATGAAAACGAACATCAAGGGCTGGAGAAAAGTCTGCAACAGCACCGGGATAATGTTGCGGCGGGCGACATGAGCATCGCGGCCCAGTAAGGCGAAAAAAGTTTTCCAGTTCATTCGCGCAGGCTCCTGCCGGTGTGGTGCAAGAAGAGATTTTCCAGGCTGGGTTCGGAGATGTGTACGTCGCACAATTCGACATTGGCGCTGGAGGCGAGGTTGGCGATCTCGGAAATCAAAGGTCCGCCACGGTCGGCGTAGACGTCGGCGGAGTTATCGGTTTGCGCATCCGCGTTCGCGCGTACTTCTGTGACGCCGGGTAAAGTCTGCAAGCGCTGCAGCAATTCCGGGGAGTGGCGGCCGAAGCGCAGACGGAGTAAGTAGCCACCGGGGACCGAAGCCTTCAACTCGGCGGGCGTACCGAGAGCGATGTTGCGACCGTGATCGATGATGGCGACGCGCTGGCAGAGGGCGTCCGCCTCTTCCATATTGTGGGTGGTCAGAAGAATGGTTTTGCCACTCTGGTTGTATTCGCGAATGATCTCCCAGAGCAGCAGCCGGGTCTGCGGATCGAGGCCGGCGCTGGGCTCGTCGAGGAAAAGTACCTGGGGATCGTGCATCATGGCGCGCGCGATGGAGAGACGTTGCATCATGCCGCCGGAAAATCCGCGCACCATCTGATCGGCGCGGTCACGAAGTTTGAAGCGATCGAGCAGCGCGTCGGCGCGCTGGGCGCGCTGGTGAGAATCGATGCCGAAATAAGCGCCGTGGAAGAGCAGAATTTCGCGAGCGGTGAGGGCGAAATCAAGATTGGGACGTTGCGCCACCACTCCAATCAGCCGTTTGACGGCAACCTGTTCTTTCCAGACATCGAGGTCGCCAATCCAAGCCTGGCCGGCCGTAGGACGCACGCGGGTGGTGAGAATTCCTGCCGTGGTGGATTTGCCCGCGCCATTGGGCCCGAGCAGGCCGAAGATTTCCCCGGGCAAGATCTCAAGCGAGAGGCCGTCGAGAGCGACGATCTTCGGTTTGGGCTGCTTGTTGCCCTTGACGCGCGCAGGGCCGAAGCCAAAGCCGCCACCGGAGGCGAGCGGAGGCGGGGAAGTGTAGATTTTGTGTAGATCGCGAGTCCGAATACCGGCCAGCATGCGACGTTAAGATCTCCTCGAAGTTTGCATCAGGACCACGAACCAGTTCGGTGGCCAGGGTCTATCGATGGAAGCAGAGGCGGGATAAATTGTCAATTCGGCGGCATTCAAGAGAAATCGGAAAATTTAGTGCCGAGTGGAAAACTTCGCAGCCGGGTTTATCGGTGGGGAGTACGATTACAAGTTCCCGGGAGCGTTCGATTATGCGTCGTGCGGCACTGGTATCCGTTTCGGTCCTGTTGCTTTGCACCTGCGGATTTCTCCTGAGCCTGAACGGTTGCGGCGGAAGCAATGCGGCGACAGTCACAGTCACAGTTCCACCACCGACGCCGGTCTCAAAGATTCAACACGTGGTGATCATCTTCCAAGAGAACCGCACGCCGGATAACCTGTTTCAGGATCCGGTGCTGATCGCGAACGGCGCCGACATCCAAAACTATGGCGTGAACTCCCAGGGACAAAATATCCCGCTCAGCCAGATCGATCTAGGGACCGCCGGCTCCAATCCCGATAAGTACGACTTGAGCCATGCCCACAGCGCTTTCGTGGACATGTGCGACCTGAATACGTCTACCGGCGTTTGCCAGATGGATGGGGCTGACCTCATTCCGACTTCGTGCGCGGCTGGGGTCACGAATTGCGCGCCGGCGAATCCGCAATTCATGTATGTGAACCCGGCCGATGTTCAGCCTTATTTCGCAATGGCTGAGCAGTACACATTTGCGGATCGCATGTTCCAGAGCAACCAGGGGCCGAGTTTTCCGGCGCACCAATTCATCATTTCGGGGACGTCGGCTCCGGCGGTGGGTAGCAACCTGTTTGCAGCGGAGAACCCGATTGGAGTAACGAATGCCAATTCCTACACCGGCTGCGCCGCTCCTGCCGCCGAAACTGTGAATCTGATCGATCCTACAGGTGTCGAATCCCCAGCTTATCCTTGTTTCGAGCATCCCACGCTCACCGACTTACTGGATACCGCAAATGTTTCCTGGCGTTACTACGCGCCCTCGGCGGGTTCGATCTGGACTGGCCCCAATGCGATTCAGCACATGTGCGGACCGAACGCGACGCCACCGAATGCGACCGCTTGCACGGGATCGGATTGGACTAGCACGCCGCCGAAAGTTGTGATCAACCAAACCCAGAGCAATGCGCAAATTCTTACCGACATCGCGAACAATCAACTGGCGCAAGTCAGTTGGGTGATTCCCGATGGACAGGATTCCGATCATGCGCTCAACAACAACGGCTGTGGCCCGTCCTGGGTGACTTCGATCGTCAACGCTATCGGGAACAGTCCCTATTGGTCGAACACTGCAATCTTGATTACATGGGACGATTGGGGAGGATGGTACGACCATGTGGCGCCGCAGATTCTTAATTCCTACGAGTACGGATTTCGCGTCCCGATGCTTGTGATCTCGCCTTATGCGAAGCCCGCTTACATCTCACACGTCACGCACGATTTTGGAAGTATTTTGAAGTTTGTCGAGTCGACTTTTAATCTGCCGTCGCTGGGGTATGCGGACGCGCCTGCCGACAATCTCGGCGACATTTTTAACTTCTCGCAGACCCCCATTGTCTTTCAGGCTATTCCGCCTCCGGCGGACAATGCTTCATGCTCCAGCGATCCAAGCCCTGCCACGGATCCGGATGACGACTGAGTTGGCAAGGCTTGCCTCGGGGCTAAAGAGATTGCGGGAAAACTCTTTTGACAGCGGAAAAGCGGACCTCGGGCGCTAAAGCGCGGGCGGTTTAAAGGGGCTTAACGGCACGACTGAAGAAGCTGCGGAAAAACCGGTTTTCGCCTCGCAGCGCCTAAAGGCGCGATTGATAACGCAGCACTTACGGTATGCCTGAAGGCATACCCTGACACGAATCTCGAGTTCTTCCGCGCCTCTAACTTCCGCAACCTCTGAATTCGTGCCCTTCCCGAACTCCCTTCTATGAGAGTCCTAGGTTACTAATTCCGCGAGGGCGGCGGCTACGCCGCATCGATCATTGCCCAGGGTGACACTCCAGCCGCGGGAGCGGAGCTCGTCGCAGGCATTCCCCATGATAACCGGATGGCCGGCAAACTCAAGCATTTCGACATCGTTATGGTTGTCACCGATGGCCATGACCTGTTCGCGAGGGTAGCCGCGGTGGGCGGCCCAGCGGGCGAGGGCGTGGCCTTTGGAGCAGCCGGCATTGAGGACGTCGATCATGGAAAGATCGCGCACGGGATATTCGGTGCGGAGGACGGTGATGCGGTTGCCCAGGCCGGCGGAATCGAGGGCGTATCGGGCTTCGGCCATGCGGGCCATGGAGCCGCAGAACATGGCCTGGACGGGGTCGGTGGTGAGGGCGTTCTCGATGGGGATGACGAATTCGATGTAGGCCATATTTTTTTCGAGCCAGCGGCGGATGCTGGCGTTCAAGTCATCGAGGTGTTCGAGAACGATGGCGCCTTTGGTTTCCTTGTCAAAAGTTAGAACGGTGTTGCCACGGAAAGCTTGCATGGCGGAGCAGAGGTCGAGGCAGGTTCGGCGGGGCATGAGGTCGCGGTGGAAGGTTTCGCCGCTGAGCGAGCGGGTGACGGCGCCGTTGGAGCTGATGAGCCAGAGATCGAAGCCGAGTTGCTGGGCAATGGGGAGGGCGAAGGTGTGGCGGCGTCCGGTGACGAGGACGATTTCGATGCCGGCGGAGTGGGCGCGGCGGAGAGCGGAGAGATCTGGTTCGGATATTTTGAACTCGGGATTGAGGAGGGTACCGTCGATATCGGTAGCGATGAGGGAGACGGGCTTCTGTCGGGCGGGCTTCGGGCTTTGGGCTTCGGGCTTCGGGAATGTCGCGCTTTCGGTCACTTGATTATTGTTACATATCATCTTTCAGGGGCTCGGCGTTTGGGCTGAAGCCCGGTTGCCGGAGCCCGAAGCCTGATTGCCGGAGCCCGAAGCCCGGCTTCTGGAGCCCGAAGCCCAACTTGTGACGGATGTCACCAACAGTCTTTTGTGCCGGGACGTACTCTGCAGGGAGAGGATTTTCGAGATGGGTGGAACCTACAGGGATTTGGAAGCTTGGCAATGTGCTAGAGCGCTGGTCGTCGAGATTTATCGGAGCACGGCAAGCTTTCCGCGTGAAGAAATGTTTGGGCTTACCAGCCAGTTGCGACGGGCGGCAGTATCAGTCGCCAGCAACATTGCGGAGGGCAAGGGGCGATTCTCGGATCGCGAACTGAGCCAATTTCTTTCCGTATCGCGAGGGTCAGTGTTTGAGATCGAAACTCAAGTCACAATCGCGCTGGATCTAGGATTTCTCACTGAATCTCAAAGTCAAACTCTCTTGAAGCGATGCGGTGAGGTCGGGCGGCTGCTGAACGGCCTTATCAAAGCCGTGAGAAAGCCTGCGGCGTAGGGAAGGGCGGGGCTTCGGGCTTCGGCTGTCGGGCTTCGGGCCTTAATTCGCAGTTTGGATCACTTTTTCATTGTTACATACCATCGTTTCGACGTTCGGTGGTTTGGCCGAAGCCCGGTTGCCGGAGCCCGAAGCCCAACTTAAGAGGCTGCGGAAAAGGTCTATTGACGGGATTGAACGTCCCTCAGCGGCTAAAGCCGGCATTGAAAACATGGCTGTTATCGCAGCGGTAAACCGCTGCGCCACCCAAAAGCAAGAGCAAAATCGAGTTTTTCCGCGGCCTCTTAAGCCGTGCCCTTCCCGGTCGAAGTCAAGATCAACGTTAGAATCAGAATCAAAATCAGAATCAAAATCAGAATCAGAATCAGAATCAGAATCAGAATCAGAATCAACGTCAAGGGCGTCGGACAGGAGTGTCCGACCCACACGGGCAAAGGCAAAGTCGGAGGCGAAATTAACCTCAAAGGGCTTTTGTGGCGCGACTGGAAGTCGCGGCCTTTCAAAGCCGCCGGTAATCGAGTTTTTCCGCAGCCTCCTAGTAAAGGTTCATGATGAGGGGGTTAGTTCGCGTTAGCGTATTATCAGAGCGCCTTAACTGACCAGCTTCAGGGAAGCGGGACGCAATGGCATCGACGGCTCCGCAGGATCTCACGCAGGTGGACACGCGCTCCTCAACTGACACACTGATCGTGGCGGGGATCGCGCTGACGGTGGCAGTGGCCCATCTGCTCACCAACGGCCGCTATGGTTTTCATCGGGATGAGCTGCAGGTGCTGAGCGATGCGCGGCATCTCGACTGGGGGTTCGTTGCCTATCCGCCGTTTACGCCATTTGTGGAGCGAATTGGGCTGGGCATCTTTGGTCTTTCGCTGGTTGGATTAAGACTCTTCTCGGTCATCGCACAGGCTGCGGCTGTCGTCGTGACCGGGCTGATGGCGCGGGAGCTGGGCGGCGGGCGGTGGGCGCAAGCGGCGGCGGCGCTGGGAGTGGCAGTCTCACCGCTGCCGCTGTTTGAAGGAACGGAGTTTCAATACACGACGTTCGATTACTTGTGGTGGGTGCTGATTGCCTATTTCGTGATTCGTCTGCTGAAGACGGAGAACCCGCGGTGGTGCCTGGCGATCGGTGCGGCGGTTGGCGCGGGCCTGATGACGAAGTACACAATGATGTTTTTTGTGGCTGGGATTCTGGGCGGGCTGCTGCTGACGCGAGGGCGGCGCTTTTTCGGGAGCCGGTGGTTGTGGGCAGGAGCTGCACTGGCGCTGCTCATTTGTCTTCCGAATCTGATCTGGCAGCTACGTCATGATTTCATTTCCTTGCACTTCCTTAGGCATATTCACGCACGCGATGTGGGCGAGGGGCGGGCGGAAGGATTCTGGTTCTATCAGTACGTGATATGCGCCAATCGATTGGCGTTGCCGCTGTGGATTGTTGGCTTGGTTGGCTTTTTGCGCAGCCCGCGATACCGAATGTTGGCGTGGATGTATTTAATCCCCGTGGCGATTTTCTGGGTGGCGAAGGGGCGCGGATATTACACGGCGGCAGCCTATCCCATGCTGATGGCGATGGGTGCGGTTGTGATCGAAAGATGGCTTGCGGCATTGTCGCGGTTCTGGCGTGGAACGGTGGAAGCGGTGTACCTGACCGCGCTGATGGGGTGGGGGCTCTACGTTTCTACTGTGATTCTGCCGCTCGCGTCGAGCGGTCCGCTGATGGATTTTGCTCTCGACAATAATGGAGACCTGCGCGAGGAAATCGGGTGGAACGAGTTGGTCAAGACGGTCGCCGACATTAGGGATTCCTTGCCGGCGGACCAGCGGGAGAACGTTGGAGTATTGGTGGGGAACTACGGCGAGCAAGGCGCGATTGAGCTTTTCGGTCCGGCCTACCACTTACCACCACCGATCAGCGGGACGAACTCGGCGTGGCTGCGCGGATATCCGGCGCAACCGCCATCGACTTTGATTGTTCTTGGACGCTCGCGTGAATATGTGGAGAAGACATTGACCTCGTGCCGGGTGGCCGGGCATATCACGAATTCCTATGGGGTGAAAAACGAAGAAAGCAAGGATCATCCCGACGTCTTTGTGTGCGGCGCGCCACGGATGCCCTGGCCGGAGTTCTGGAAGCAATTCCAAGGCTTCGGCTGATTCCGGTTATTCCTGGCCGTGTTCCCTCCGCCACAGGTCCAAGGCGGGTGCGCCCAGGGCAAGTGCGCCGAGGGTGGGCTCGACAGAAGCGTCCGTGGTATTGCCCTCGTCACCGGCGACGATTGGTTTGCCGGGGACGGTTTCGTAGGCGTAGCCGAGGATGCGTCCGATACAGAGATAACAGAAGAAATCCTGCATGCTGAGTCGGGCCCAGCCGTAGTGTTTTTGTCCGTCGATGTAGAACTCAAAGCCGAGATAGCGATCTTTGAGGCCGAGCCAGGGGCCGGTGGAATACCACGACAACATGAACCCCATGCAGGTGGCGTTGCCGTCGAGTGTCAGGCCGGGGCCGATCACGGCGCCCTTGGGCAGCGGAGCAGGGCCTGGGCCTCGAGGGCAGCCTTTATCGACGGCGGCAATTTTGTTGATCGGGATCATGGGGTGGACTTCGAAATTGCCGATGCCGCTGAGGTAGTAGCTGTGGATATGGAAATCGCCGATGCCGTCGTTGTTGAGATCGAGATAGTAATCCTGATTGATGTTGTTGTGGGTGGGAGTGTAGACGACTTCGGC
>PLUI01000090.1 GCA_003164855.1 Acidobacteriaceae bacterium | reverse complement strand
GCGAGGGCGCCCGCGCCACACAGATCTGGCGGCGCATCGCGTGGGATGAAGCGCTGGACGAAATTGCCACACGCTTCCAAGAGATCATCGCCGAATTTGGCAGCGAAGCGATCCTGCCGTATTCGTATGGAGGAACGCTGGGCGCGCTGAACGGCGCCTCCATGGATCGCAGATTTTTCCGGCGCCTTGGCGCCTCCGAGTTGGATCGTACGATTTGTTCCGCCGCCGGTGAGGCTGGGCTGCTCTCTGTCCTGGGCGTGAAGCTTGGCACTGAACCCGAGCAGTTCGTCCACTCCCGCTACATCATTGCCTGGGCTTCGAACATTCATGGAAATAATGTTCACCTCTGGCCCTTCATTGCCGAGGCGCGGCGGAACGGCGCGAAGCTGGTCGTGATCGATCCCTACCGCACCCGCACCGCGGCTTGTGCCGACTGGTATCTGCCAATCAATCCCGGAACCGATGGAGCTCTCGCTCTCGCCATGATGCACGTAATCATCGGGGAAGGCCTGCACGATGCAGACTACGTCGCCCAATACACGCTGGGCTTCGATCAACTGCGCGAGAAGGTTAAGGCGTATTCGCCGGAGCGCGTGACGCAGTGGACCGGAATTTCCGCCGATGACATTCGCAAGCTGGCGCGCGAATACGCGACGGTGCGGCCATCCGTAATCCGGTTGAACTACGGGGTGCAACGGTCGGAGGGTGGCGGGATGGCCACGCGCGCTATTGTTATGCTGCCCTGCGTTATCGGATCGTGGAAGGAAGTCGGCGGCGGATTGCAAATGTCGACCAGCGGCGCATTTGGACTCAACAAGGAGGAATTGACGCGGCCCAATCTCACGCCCGGAGGACTCCAACACCCCCCAAGAACTGTGAACATGGTGGAACTGGGCAAGGCATTGAACACGCTGGGCGATCCACCGCTAAAAGCGTTGTTCGTTTACAACTCCAATCCGGCGGCGGTCTGTCCCAACCACAACGAAGTTGTGCGTGGCCTCAAGCGCCCGGACCTGTTCACCGTGGTTCACGAACAATTCTTCACCGACACTACCGATTATGCCGACATCGTCTTACCGGCGACGACATTCTTCGAGCACAAAGATTTGCAGGCGGCGTACGGCCATTACTACATGCAAGTGTCGGACCAGGCAATCGAACCCCTTGGAGAATGCCGATCTAACGTTGAATTATTCCGCGCCTTGGCTGCGCGCATGGGATTCAACGATGAATGCTTCACCGAAAGCATCGATGAAATGATCGATGGTGCGCTGGCTTCGAGCGATCCGTGGTTGCAGGGCATCACTCGTGAGCGATTGCAGAGGGAAGGTCAGGTGAGGCTGAACTTCGGTGGCCAGTTGCCAGGGGCTAGTGGCCCGTCGGAAAACGCCGGCAGCATAGGTTCTCAGGACTTCTTTCTACCTTTCGCTCAAGGCAACTTCCGCACGCCATCGGGCAAGGCCGAACTATATAGCGAAGCGATGAAAGCGCTCGGGCTCGATCCTGTGGCCGAGTTCACTCCTCCATCGCAATCCCGCCACGGCGCCGATAAGGCCACGTTTCCGCTGGAGCTTCTGGCTCGCAAGGCTGACAATTTCCTGAACTCAACTTTCTCCAACCTGCCTTCGGTTCAAGAGATGGAAGATGCAGATCTTCTGGAGATGCACTCTGCCGATGCCCGAGCGCGTGGTATCGTCGATGGGGCGAAGGTCAGGGTCTACAACCATCGAGGAGAAATTTTCTTAAAGGCGCGGGTGGATGGTGCGGTTCAGCCCGGCGTCGTCTCAGCCCGGCTGAGTTGGGCCAAGTTGAGTCCCGGATTCCGGAATATAAATGTTCTGACCTCAGAAAAACTTTCCGACTTGGGCAACTCCGCAACGTTTTATTCCGTCTTGGTTGAAGTGGAGTCAACCAACTCCATTCCATGAAGCCGCCGGTCAGAGTGGCAACTTGGACGCTTTCTCTCTCTCTACCGTATAATGATCGTTTTCCTATATCCCAGAGGCTGAGGTCTTAGCGATTCATCTTCGCGTTCATACGGATATCATTGTGCCCGAGAATGGCTGCGGCCCTTCCGGAGCCGTTTCCACTCCATCTCCTTCATTTGCACGGCTTTGTCGCCGAATGAAGCGGTCTGGGTGGGCCTTGGGCATTCTGGTCGCGATCTTTCTAGCCTCGGCCGGTTGGGCGCAGACTGACGTTATCTCAGAGATCGACGTTCAAGGCAATCGCAGAATCCCAGCCGAAACAGTCAGGGCCCGCATTTTCACTCACCCTGGGGACATCTACGATCCCTCTGCCCTGGAGCGCGACTTCAACGCTCTCTGGAATACCGGTTATTTCGAGGACATCCGCTTCTCTCGTGAGCAGACGCCCAAGGGCTGGCGGCTGATTATCCAGGTTAAGGAAAAGCCCACCATCCGCGAGATCAATTACGTCGGCCTCAGTTCGGTCACCACCAGCGATGTGTTAGACCGGTTCAAGGAGGCGAAGGTCGGCCTGTCGGTAGAGAGTCAATACGATCCAACCAAGATCAAGAAAGCGGAAGTGACCATCAAAGGGTTGCTCTCCGAGCACGGACGCCAGTTTTCCACCATCAGAACCGAAGTCCGGCAAATTCCTCCCGCCGCTGTTGGCATCACCTTTGTCATCAAAGAAGGCCCGAAAGTAAAAGTCGGCAAGATCAAGTTCGAAGGCAACAAGAACGTTAAGACGCGAACCTTGCGTTATGCCATGAAGAACTTGCGCCCCATCGGAATTCCGCATTCCATCTTCCTGGAAAACATCTTCGCCAGAACCTACGACGCGACCAAGCTTGATGAAGACACCGAACGCGTCCGCAACGAATACCAGAATCGCGGATATTTCAAAGTCATCGTGAATGAGCCCAAGACGCAAATTCACGATACTGGACACAAAGGCGGCCACATCCCGCTCTTGCAAAGCGGGCCGGGCAAGGCGGTTGACATTACCATGCCCATCGAGGAAGGCGACCGCTATAACCTCGGTTCAATCACGTTCAAGAATAATAAGGCGGTCTCGAACGTAAAGGCTCTGCGCAATCTCTTCCCCATCAAAGATGGAGATGTTTTCAGCAAAGATAAAATTGCCAAGGGGTTGGAAAACCTGCGCAAGGCCTATGGCGAGCAAGGCTACATCAACTTCACTTCCGTTCCTGAGACTCGCTTTGACGACGAAAAGAAACTTATCTTCCTCGACATCGACGTGGACGAAGGCAAGCAATTCTACGTGCGCCGCATCGAGTTCCAGGGCAACACCACCACCCGCGACAAAGTAATCCGCCGCGAAATCGCCCTGGAAGAAGGCAACATCTACAATTCGCGGCTTTGGGAATTGAGCTTGCTGCGCTTGAATCAACTGGGGTACTTCGACCAATTGAAGCCGGAAGATCCCAATATTACCGACCGCAAGCTCGACGAGAAAGACGGCCTGGTCGACCTGACTCTCAAGGTCCATGAAAAAGGCAAGAACAGCATCGGCCTGAACGGCGGCGTCAGCGGACTGGAAGGCGCCTTCGTCGGCATCAATTATTCAACCAACAACTTCCTTGGCCTGGGAGAGACTCTTACGGTGCAGGCCAGCGTGGGAAACCTGGCGCGCAGCGTGCGTTTCGGATTTACTCAGCCCTATCTGTTTGACCGGCCATTGCAGTTTGGTTTTAACGTTTACTTAAATAGGGTCAGTTACGACCAGGCCCGGCAGCTTTCAATTTTCAGCGGGCAGAACTTGAATTTGCCCAACACCGTGCTGCAGAACCTGCAGAATTACTCCCAGTCCAGCGCCGGATTCACCTCGTCCTTGAGCTATCCTCTGCGCCGCTCTTTCAAGCGGGTTGGAATTACCTATTCGTTCGACCGCTCCTCGCTGCTGGCGTTAAGTAACGCATCGAAAAACCTGTTCGAGTTCATCGCATTCCGCGGCATCTCCGGACCGAATGCTCTGGAAGGAATTATCACCAGCAAGATCTTTCCCAACTTCTCCTTCAATACCATCAATAGTCCGATCTCGCCCCACAGCGGACACCAGTTTACGGTGGGCGCGGAGATCGCCGGACTTGGCGGTACGGTCCACTCGTTTCGCCCGATCGTCCAATATAAGAAGTTCATCCCCGTCAACAACCGGCGCAACGCCCTGGGCTTCAACGTTCAGGGATCGTTCATCACCGGCTACGGAGGCTTGGTGGCGCCGCCGTTCCAGCGCTCTTACATGGGTGGCGAGAACGACCTCCGCGGTTTCGACATCCGTTCCGTTTCGCCTGTAGCATTTCTGCCCAGTGTGGGCGCCATCGCGCTTAGAAATCCTGACGGAACTCCAGTCTTGAAAAACGCGCAAAATCCTCTGTTGGGCGCCCTGAACGTACCGATTCCTGTGGATCAGATTACTTTCCCAGGAGGCGACTTCAGCTTGGTCACAAACTTCGAGTACCGCATCACCATCTACGGACCTGTCGCCCTCGCACCTTTCATGGACGCGGGCATCGATCCTATTCTCCGCCCGTCGCAATTGCAGATCGCGCAGGAGCAATACGATCAGGTGATCGGCGAGCAATATGGATGTCCCGCACAGGATCAAGCCACGGCCACCGCCGCCGGCACCGGCTGCACTCCCGGCACCCTCTTGAATCCTCCGCCGAAGCAGCAGTTGCAGGTCTTAGGATCGACCAACTGGAAGCCGAGAATGTCCACCGGACTCGAACTTCAAATGTTCCTGCCCGTCATCAACGCGCCCTTCCGCATCTACTGGGCCTACAATCCTCTGCGCCTGGACAACCCCGCGATTCCGCCCATCCCGATCACCCGCGCCATGTTCCCCAACACCGCCGCCGGCGACTATACCTATCACCTCGCCGTCAACACCTACGCCCCCACCTTCCTGCTGCGCGAGCCCCGCAAAACCTTCAGGTTCACCGTCGCCACTACCTTCTAACGTCGCTGAATAAGGCCCCGTTGAGAATCTACGAAGCCGGCCTCCTCGGAGGGTTGCTGCCTCTGAGTGGGCGGAACCACCCGAGGCCATGCGCTTATTCTTACCAATGCCTTTACCGCTTCTGTGGAGCATAGTAACCCTTACGCGCCTGCACCGTCAGTTTCTCCCCACCTCTCACCGTAACCTTCAATTTGTGAAAACGTCCGTCGGAGTTCAGATCCCTGGGCGAGAAGGCTAGGACATAGGAATATTCCGGCGCTGCGCCCACACGTCTGAAGCCCTGATCTACGTCGTTGCTATTGTGAAAGAATATTCCGCCGGTGGCATCCGTCAGCTCTTTCAGCACGGCCTGGAGATGCGCGTCGCTCGAATCTATGTATGCTGCTTTGCCCGGATTACTCGGGTCGAACTTGTTTACGCTCTGGTCGCGGATGTCATTTGCCGGAATCAGTCCGCGCGGATCCAACGCACTAATCACGACATTTCCACGCACAGCCAGGTCCATGATTTCAACTTGTCTCTGATCTTCCGAGACGAAGAAGCCGGGCGATACAACTACAATTGTCCGCTGGCCGGGCGCCTTCGACATCCCCTGAACCACATCCTTCAGAATGCGCAGCACGCTCTCGGTCTCTATCCGCACCGTTTCAACCTGCTCCCGGGCGGCTGACTGAGCCATCTGAATTGCCGTTTTCCTATACTTAACATTGTCAATGCTGTCCAGGTTCTTGGTATCGAACGCACACTCCAGAGCATCTTCGGCGGCAATATGCAGCGCGTCGGCGTCGCTTTCGTTCGCGATTAAGTCGGCCATGTCGTAACTCATGCTCGGACAATCCGACGCCTTCTGTTTTTTTCTGGACTCTAGATGAGTAAGGGTTTCGTGCAGCTTCCCTCGGTCGGAGGTGAAGTCGATTCCTCTCTGACCTGACGTGGTGAAGATGGCCGCGCGTTCCGCTGCTGACGAGAGCGAAACCAACTGTCGATCCGCTGCCTCCCTTGCCCGAACCAGATCATTGCGATCCAGGTGGAGATCGTCAAAAAGATAGGCCGTGTAGCGTGCTGTCGGACTAGGCTGCCCAGCGGGTTTCCCAGGCTGAGGCGGCGCTAGATCCTCTTGACCCGCAGCCTGCTCAGCCGAAAATTGCGTGATGATTTGCGGCTTACCCTCGTCAAGAATTTGGAAGTCGGTTTTGCCCAGATTCCCAACGGCCCGGCCCTGCGCATCTCTTACCACTATGAGCACTGGGACAAGCTTTACTTCCACCTTGAGCGGGGAAATCGAGTCAGGCGCGGGTACCACCCGGGCAGCCATACTTTGGCGCGCTGTGAGGTTCGGTGCATCCGGCGAGCAGTTGTTCGTCACTGCTCCCTTCATCGCAGCGCCCTTATGCTTTTCAGCCGTGTTGAGCCACTTGAGCAGTGGTTTTAGTCCGCCTTCGTAGGGCTGCACGGCAGACGTATCCGCGAACACAAGGTTCTGCACTCCATCGGCTCGCAGAATCGATGCGGAGATTTTTTCGGTATTAGGGGAGCTTGTTTCTTTACGTGTCGAGTAACTGCCCTGCAGGTCACGGATCTCCTTGGCAGACAGGATCGCTTGCAATTGCCGAACAGAATTGTTGTCGAGCGAACTCTCAAACACCTTAGCAGCGCGGGAGCCCCCAGAGCGGTCAGCGAGGGTCTCCTGAGGCTTTACGCCACTGGGCACGCTATCGGGATGGGGCAGTTCTTGGACAATTACTGGACCCGTTCGTTCTTGCTGCTGCTCTTCGACCCGCAGCCGCCCATCCGCACGGATCAGCATGCATGTTTGCTGGAACCCCGTGTACTGGTCATAGACCGACTTTTCAAATCTCAAGATATAAGGCACGGAAGAGCCCGGGTTCGATGCCACATTCTTAAGTGTCTGAGGGATAGCCAGAGAATTGCCTCGGTCGCGGAGAACCTTGGCTTCTTCGGGTCTATGCATGTTCTCCAGCAGCGCGGCGTACCCCGTCAGTACCGGCCCGAGGGAAGGATCGCTCGCGCCCAGCTTGCTCTGATCAATCTGCAGCGCCCGCTGGTAGAGCTTTTCCGCATTTGCGTAGTTTTCGTCTTCCATCTTCAATTCGGCGAGCTGTTGCAGCGGCAAGGCCAGTTTGAGATCGTCCGGACCGAAACTTTTCTCCACGATGGTGATCGTCTTTGCGTACGCCTCTTCGGCTGTAACGCCCTTTCCCTCTGCGTGACGCACTTCGCCCAGATTTTCCAGCACATCGACAAGTCGGGTGTTCTCGTTACCGTAAGCCTTCGTTTGAATGTCCAGCACCCTCCCAAAGAGCGATTCGGCAATCGTCAGCTTGGTAGAGTCATCGAGCGCCACTGCGTCCTCGATCGAGGGACCGAAATCTTGTAACTCGCAACCCGAGTTTGTCGCTCCGGCGTTGCTTTTCGGGGAATCGGCTAAGGGAGATTTGTCCGATTCCGGCTGACGAAGAAGACGTACGCTATCCAGGTAGAGGGTAGCGATCTTGTTCAAGCCCGCGGCCAGTTCCAGGCTTGCCGGGCCAAACTTCTTCTCCCGGATGTGGCAGGCGCGCCAGGAAGTTTGGATAGCCTTTCCGAATGCCCATTGTTTGACGTAAAGGCTGGTCAGGTTATCGAGCACCGGCAAAAGAAGCGAATTCTCCTGTGCTGTCGCCTGCATTACTGCGATTGCCTTCTCGTAAAGTGTTTCCGAGGCGATGAAGTTGTTTTGAACGAAGGCAACCAAAGCCAAATTGTTATAGATGGGAGCCAGCCGCACATCGTTCGGACCAAACTGTTGTGCGTCTTTGAGAGCCTCGGTGAAAAGCCGGCTTGCGTCCGCGAGATGGCCTTCCTGGAATGCCTTCTCACCCGCCCGGTTCTTCTCCTCCCACGAGCTTTGTCCCACCGACATCGCATGCAGCAAAAGAAGAACGACCAGCGAATGCCTGATCGAGCGCCAATCCATCTTCACCCTCCCCAACCACAATTATGCTCCGGTGCCGGCTACCGTGGGAATCGGAACCGGCTCTACAGGGGCCCGATTGACGCGGCCGATCATGCTCTCTATAATGGCTTCGATCCACACCATTGCAGAAAGCTGACCAAGGGTGGACGACACGTCCGCAACCCCGGCGTGTGATGCTGGCAGTCCAGTGCGCCTTCCCAGCGTTGCCTGAAAAAGGGTAAATCTGAGTTTATTTCCGGAATCATGTTTCGCGGAACCAAGTTTCCCGAAATCATGTTCCAAGGAGTTTAAGCGATCCGATGACAAGCAAGCTTCTGCGTTCTTTCCTGGCCATTGCGGCTTTCTCAATGATCTCCGCCTTCGCCCAAACCAGCAGCGCCGCTGCCCCCGCGGGCCCGGCCACTTCGCCCGCAGCTTCTGAAACCACCCCGCCGATCGCTACCGGTGCCGCCGGCTCGAAAATCGGGACCATCAACATTGAGCAGGCCGTAGTCGGCACCAACGAGGGCCAACGCGACTTCGAAGCTTTGCGAAAAAAGCTGGAGCCCAAACAAAACGAACTGAAAGCTCAGAACGACGAACTCGAAGGTCTGCAAAAGCAATTTCAGACCCAGAGCGATAAGCTGAACGACGAAGCCCGCGCCACGCTTCAGAAGCAGATCGAGTCCAAGAAGAAGATCTTTGACCGCTCGGTGCAGGACGCCCAGGAAGATGCTCAGAACCAGCAGAAAGAAATTTTCCAGCGCATTCTGCAGAAGATGGCGCCAGTGATCGTGAAGCACGCGCAGGAGAGCGGCTTTGCCATGATTGTGGACACCTCGAACCCCTGGCCGCAAAGCCCGATCCTGTGGTACGGCGATAAAGGCGACATTACCAAAGCCGTCGTGGACCTATATAACACGCAGTCCGGTGTACCGGCTCCGGCCGCTTCTGGCGCGGCGACTCGGCCCACAACTCCGAAGCCCGCAGCCCCCAAGCCCGCGGCTCCGGCAACCGCACCACCTAAGTAGGTTTTCGCGACACCGTGTGTGTCGGGAAAGTTCCCAAAGACCGCGCCCCGCGCGGTCTTTTTTATTTCTCAAAATCGCGCCGCAGAAGAAGGTGCTGGTGTCCTTAGCAACATCAGCATTCCACTTTGGAGGACGCCATGTTTGAGAGAAGCATGTTTTCCCACACACTCGATTCATCATGGGCCGAGCGCTCACGCCGCGGATGGACCACCCTGACCTCCTTCGGATTGCAGGCCTTGGTGACCGGCGTGTTACTACTCTTGCCGCTGTTGCGCCCCATGGGATTGCCCTCGTTCCACCAACTCTCAACTCCAATCAGTCTGGGACAACCCATACCGGAAGCTCCCGCGGCCCCTGCCCACGCCGGTTCGAACCACGCTCCAACCAACCCAATACAAATCATCTTCCGGCCGCAGTTTCAACCGATGGTAGGAAGACCAACTCCGGCTGATGAAGGTCTGCCACAAATTGCAGCCTCCGGTCCTTACATTCCCGGCGCGACAGGAAGCGGTGATCCCCACGGCTTCCCGGGTTTGTTTGAAAGTGGCACGCGCCCGGCTTTGCCGGTGGCGCCGCCACCAACGGTCGCTCAGAAGCTTCGCCTGTCTCATATAAGTGAAGGAAATCTGATTCGCAAAGTGCAGCCCACTTATCCTGCACTGGCGCGCAGCGCGCGTATTCAAGGGACAGTCGTGCTCCAGGCGGTAATCAGCAGGCAAGGTACGATCGAGAACCTCAGCGTCCTGACCGGACATCCCATGCTGGTGCCGGCGGCAATCGATGCGGTGCGCCAGTGGCGCTACCGGCCTTACATCCTGAACAACGAGCCGGTCGAAGTGGAAACTCAGATTACGGTGAACTTCTCGCTCGCCGGGAACTGATTAGCGAAGTTTCCCAGACAGTCAGGCAGGAGTAGCCCAAGCGTAACCTGAGGGCGCGCGCCGCTGCCGCTATAATCGACCTCAGTGGCGACAACTGTAGAAATTCCGAGCCGCGTGGCAACGCGCCCCACTTGGGCGGAAGTTTCCCTCGCCAATCTCCGGCAAAACTTTCGCACCGTTATGAAGCACGCCGGCGCCGGAGTGACCGTCTGCGCGGTGGTGAAAGCCGATGCTTACGGCCACGGCGCGGTGGAATGCTCGCGTGCGTTGCGCGATGAAGGCGCGCGCTGGCTGGGCGTCACGTCGCTCGATGAGGCGATTCCTCTGCGCGACGCCGGCATCGAGTCACGCATTCTATTGATGACAGGTTTCTGGCGCGGCGAAGAAAGCGAGATTGTCCGACTCAAGCTCACTCCCACTGTGTGGGAGCCGTGGCACATCGAGTCGCTGGAGACTGCCGCGGCGCGCGGAAACCAGCGCCACGCCGTCCATCTGAAGGTGGACACAGGGATGGGCCGGTTGGGTGTCTCGCTGGATGAACTTCCCGCCGTCCTCGAGGCTCTCACGGCATCTCCGCATCTGGTTCTTGAAGGTCTCTCGACTCACCTGGCTTCTTCCGAAATTATGGACGCGCCTTCGGTGGCCGAGCAGGAGCGCCGATTCGAAGAGGCCCAGCGCATGGTGCGAGCGGCCGGCTTCGATCCGGAGTTGCTGCACATGGCCAACACCAGCGCGCTGATCTCGCGCCGAGAAACGTGGAAAAAAATGGTGCGTCCCGGCGTCGCGCTCTACGGATATTATTTGCCCTTCCAGCGTGCCGGCAGGGAAGTCAGCGGCGGTACGCTGCGGCTGGCAGTCAAGCCGGTGCTGACCTGGAAGACCCGCATCCTCTCCATGCGAAACTTCGCCGCCAATCAGGCCCTGGGCTACGGCGGAACTTATGTGACGAAGGCTCCAGCGCACGTTGCGGTTCTGCCCGTGGGATACGCCGATGGATACAACCGTCAGCTTTCCAATCGCGGCCGCGTGATCGTTCGCGACCACTACGCGCCCATCGTCGGCAGCATCTCGATGGACCTCACGCTGGTGGATGTGACCGGCATTCCAGAGATCGCAGTCGGCGACGAAGTGATCCTGCTGGGCACCCGCGACGGACTCAGCGTCGATGCGCTGGAACATGCGCGCTTGGCCAACAGTTCGCCCTACGAGATTCTCTGCAACATCTCCAAGCGCGTCCCGCGAAGATACGGCAACTAATCCGCGCGCAATCGTGCTTTTAGCAAATCCTGATAAATGGTCACTTTTGACCAGTCTTGTGCCTGGGACGTCACCTACTATATCGGCCAACCAGCCGTGGACGACCTTGGAGGGAGTTATGGAAAACTACGCCGATTTGATGCAAAGGCTGCTTGAAATCCAAAGTGGCGAAAGACGAAGCCCAAAGCTGATCGCGGAAGATGAGCGATTGATGCGGAGTCTGCAAAAGAGGAGCCTGGCAGGAAAGCCCGCACAAAAGTTAGAGCTTAGCGGCAATAGTCCGGAGCAGGAGCAGTTCAAGGCTTAACTTTCACACCGGCTGGCGTTTTCTGGCTTCCATATACTTGCGCAGGACGGCGTTCATCGTCGTCTGGTAGCCGCGGCCATGCTTGCGAAAGAACGTCAGCACGTCGGGATCAATGCGCAAGGTAATCTGCTTCTTGGGTCCCGGCCATAGTATAGCGTTCTTGAAGAAGTCCGCCCCCTGCTCTGGGATGTCGGAAAAATCGATATCCTCATCTCGCATCGCGTCAACGCGCTTCCAGTCCGTCCTGGATGGCTTTTTCGTATTCTTTCCGTTCTTCATGGGTTGCCTTTCTCAGCGAAATGATGCGGACGGTATCGGGTGCTGGTTCAGCGAATGCTGCAAAGGCGCAACGATCCTGGATCATCCCAATCCCGATCCATCGCTCTTCGCCATAGTCGTCGCGCGTGTCGGGACGAACAAGAAGAAAGCCACGGAACATCTCTTCCGCCTCGGCGAAATCGAAGCCATGCTTCCGAATGTTGACGCGGTTCTTCGCTTCATCCCATTCGAAATTCATTGTAACTCCAAACGTAGTTACATTGCAAGCAAGCCTGCAGTGGTCACTGCTTCTTCCCTGATACCCCGCGATGGTGAGGATGTTCGGTGACGGATGTCACAGTCCCCGAGCATTTCTCCACGCTGTCCCGTTCGACGACAAAATGCCAAATGCCAACTGCTAATTGCTGCCGTTGAATGGACCCACTTCGGGAGATCCGCAAGAGCTTGCTACACTAGAAGATTGACCATGNNGTGGACAACAACCGCGTGGTGCGTCCTCTGGAGTGGGGATTGGAATGGGCGCGGGACTGGCCTTGCCGGAATGGCTGGCAGCCGGGGAAGGCGGCGGAGGATCCCGCTAAGTTCTTCATCGACTTTAACCGCCGCATCGTCGCCTCCAGCGATGAGTTTTTTTCCTACAAGACGCCAACCGATTTTCGTCTGGAGAAGCGCGAAGTAAAGGTTTTCTCCACGCGCGAAGTTCCTGATCAAAAGCTCGAAGCGAAAGTGAAGGGAACCTTTGCGGAATTCTTGCGATTTACGGCGCCCATAAAAACGCCGTATCCCGAAAATAATCTGGTGAATGCGCGCTGGTT
>PLUI01000297.1 GCA_003164855.1 Acidobacteriaceae bacterium | reverse complement strand
TTGGGTGGCGCAGCGCTTCAGCGCTGCGATTAAGCTTATAAATCGAAAGCGGCTTTAGCCGCCGAGGTGCTCTCTACCCAGCTACATCCGTGTAAGATAAAGTTTCCGCATGGCGCAGAAGCTCTCCCACTACGACGACTCCGGCCGCGCGCGCATGGTCGATGTCTCCGGCAAAGCTGCCACCAGACGCGAGGCCGAGGCCAGCGCCTTTGTGCTCATCAAGCCCGAGGTCCTGCAAGCGCTGCCGCAAAATCCCAAAGGCGACCCGCTGGAAGTCGCACGCATCGCCGGAATCATGGCCGCCAAACGCACCTCCGACCTCATACCGATGTGCCACCCTCTGCCGCTCTCGCTCGTTGATGTCACGATGACGCTGTGCGAAAATGGCGTCGCGATCGCTACCAAAGCCGTCACTACCGCTGAAACTGGGGTGGAAATGGAAGCCCTCGTAGCCGCCAGCGTTGCCGCCCTCACGCTTTTTGACATGCTGAAGGCGCTCGACAAGCAGATTGAGATTCGCGAGATCGTGTTACAGCGCAAGAGTGGCGGAAAGAGCGGCGAGTATAAGCGAGTGAAGAAAAATAATGGCGAATGATGTCAAACTCCTTTTGATTGACGACAACCCCATGATTCTGGGGATGCTGCAACACGCTCTTGCTCCCTTCGCGCGAGTCGTTTCAGCCACCGATTCCGCCGACGCCCTGCTGAAGGCCGTCGATGATCCGCCAGATTTGGTGGTTTGCGATTATCGGATGCCGGGGATGGATGGGCGTCAGCTGGTGGAGAAGCTGAAAAGCCGGCCGGCGACGGCGAATTTTTCCGCGATCCTGATGGCGAGCCGGGTGGACATCGATGAGCGTCTATCTCCGCAGGATGCGGCCGATGATTATCTGGCGAAGCCTTTTTTCCTGAAAGAAGCTACGCGGCGCATCAAGCGCACGGTGGACCGGATCGCTCTGGAAAAGATGGCGAAGACGGCGCCCTCCGACGGCGTGGTGCGTGGGAACCTATCGCAGATGAATGTGATCGATCTGATGCAGTCGCTGGAAATGGGGCGCAAGAGCTGCCAGCTCAAACTGAATAACGAAGGCGAGAAGTGCGAAGTATTTTTTGTTGAGGGACAGGTAAAGCACGCCACCTACGGGTCTTTGCTCGGAGATCAGGCGGTTTTCAAGGTTCTGCGCTGGACGGGCGGTAATTTCGAACTCAACTTCGAGGGCAAGACCGATCAGGAAACCACGCAGCTCAACACGCAAGGACTGCTGATGGAAGGCTTGCGGCTGCTCGACGAATCGCAGCGCGACGGCGGCGCGGAGCCGGCGATGGAAGCTGGTAATAACGAAAGCGTTACTAGTACTGCCGCAGTCTCCGACACAAGTAGCAGCGCCTCACGACCCGCGGCAAAAACAGAAGAGGAGGACGATGTTCTCCTCGACAATTAATGGGCCTGTGAACTTTTCCGCGGCGGTGATTACGGTGAGTGATTCGTGCGCACGTGGACAGCGCGTGGACGCTTCCGGTCCGGCGGTCGCCGAGTTGCTGGAAAAATCAGGCTTTCGCGTGGTGGCCAAGCAAATCGTGCAGGACGACTCGATGCAGATTCAGAATGCCCTAGTCCACCTGGCGCTGGAAGTGCGATTCATTGTGACCACGGGCGGGACGGGGATTGCGGAGCGCGACGTTACTCCGGAGGCAACAGAATCGATTTGCGAGCGCGTGATCGACGGGGTGGCCGAGCGGATGCGAAGCGAGGGTTACAAGCAGACTCCGTTTGCAGCCTTGGGCCGCGGAGTGTGCGGGGTGCGCGGCAAAACTCTGATTCTGAATTTGCCGGGCAGTCCCAGCGGGGCGGTGGAATCGCTCCAGGCGGTGATGGAACTGGTGCCGCACGCGCTGAATTTGCTGGATGGGAAGACGGAGCACGCGTAGGCGCGAAATCCCCACTTCTCGCAAAGGACGCGAGAAATGGGGCACCCCATTGACATCTTTTGAGAACTCGCCAGCTCCACCAGTCTAGTTCAATTTAAGCCGAACGCCTTGGGCAAGCTTTCGCTGTTGCAGGTCGAAGGTGTAGAGCTGGTCCGCGCCGAGTTCAAGCGCAGCTGCCACGTGCAGCATGTCGGCGGTTCGGGTACCTAGTTTCGCGGTGCTTGGCCGCGACAGTTGGTTTGCCCGTTCGAAAATCACATCCGTTAATTCGCGGAGTTGGAAAACTCCATCGCGCAGATCCTTTTCGAAGGCGAGCAAGGAAGACTGGGATTGCGCCGGCGAAGCTTCTTTCCGAAAAACTCGCAATCCCATCGCATTGACAACTTCCAGTTCGCCGAAGGTGGTTACGAAGGGTTGCGCGGAAGAGGCTTGCATGGTGCGGGCAGCGGCCGCGGAGTTCGCGTCCGGGCTGTAAAGGGACACGATAAAGCTGGGATCGGCATAAACCTTCAATAGCGGCTCCGGTCGGAGGAGATCAGTTCGGCACCGGTTACGGCCAGGACTTTGTCGCCATAGATCGACCGCAACCGCGCGAGGAAATCGGGGGTTTGCTTGGCGGTTTCGGTGCTTTCGGGCACCAGACGGGCGATCACGCGGCGGCGCTTGGTGATTTGGATTTCTTCGCCCTGGTGGAGAAGGCGTTCGATCTTCTTGAATGCATAGCGCAGGTCACGGACCGAGGCTTTCTTCATGTGATACATTTTAGCATCACAAATGCGACTTAGCAAACTATTATCGGTACAGTCCCCTGGAATCCCCACTTTGCGCAGAGAAACGCGCAAGGACGGAGCGCAACGGCTCATATTTACGTTGTGTAAATACATCCTATGCAGTATAGTTGGGACGAAGAAAAGAACCGCCGTAACCTTGAGTTGCATGGGCTTGCGTTCGAAGACGCGGCGCGGATTTTCGAAGGCCCGACCGTCGAAAGAGTGGATGACCGGTTCGCCTACGGCGAACAGCGCGTCTATGCCATGGGACTGGTGGGCGGCCTGGAGATTACCNNCGGACTAGTGGGCGGCCTGGAGATTACCGTCATTTACAGCGACAGGAAAGACGACGAGAGACGCATCATCTCGGCATGGCGTGCCGAACCCCACGAACGGCGCTATTACTGGCAACACGTCGAGGGCTTATGCGATTGAAAACCAACGGATCAAGGACCAAGAAATCGAGCCACAAGCGACGCAACGGCACGGACTGGGGCAAGTTACGCCGCGTGAGTGCTGCCACGATACGCAAGGGGATCGCGGCCGACCCCGACGCGCATGCTACGGATGAAGAATTCTGGAAGAGCGCCAAAGTGGTAATGCCAGCGCCAAAAGAAATTGTGACCATGCGGCTCGATGCCGACTTGCTGCGCTGGTTCCGTCAACAGCGTGGCTACCAGACGCGCATCAACGCTATTCTGCGTGCTTACATGCTCGCGCATGAGTCGGTTTGAGAGATTGGACCGCGAGCCGAATCCCACTTCTCGCAAAAGAC
>PLUI01000227.1 GCA_003164855.1 Acidobacteriaceae bacterium | reverse complement strand
CTGTAATCTTGGCTGTGGGCAGCAACAGTTTGGTCCGGCCCGCGATGGATGCGGCCCGGGCTGGCGGACGGGTATTATTGTTTGCGCAAACTCAGCGCGGCGAGGTCGTCGTCGATCCGGCCGCAATTTGTGTGGACGAAAAGGCCCTCATCGGCTCCTATAGTGCCTCGGTGAATTTACAGGATGATTCAGTTCAGTTTGTCATGAACCGGGAAATGGACTTGCAACGCTTGATCAGCCACCGGTTCCCGCTGCAGGAGAGTGCGCGAGCCTTGGAACTCGCCGCCCATCCGCAGCCGGCGTCGATGAAAATCGTGATTCAGCCCGGGATGGCCTGGGCGTGAGAAAGAGTATATTTTCGAGCCGTCGGGTTTGAACGGATAGCTCTATCCATGGAAAGCAGTTGCTTTTGATGGGCGGCGCGATTTTAGATGCGCCCCGAGCGGTAAATTTTGACAGGGCGCTGCTTCGGCCGCGTCGCAAAGCGCCTCAAGAAGCCGGGCTTTAGCCCCTGAGGCAAGGAAGCAATCAGTGAACGGAAAAATGACCGCCGCCGTCTTGTACGGCAAAGAAGATCTCAAGATTGAACGTGTGCCCATCCCTCGCGTCGAGAAGGGAGAGGTCCTCGTCAAAGTACAGGTCGCTCTCACCTGCGGCACCGATCTCAAGGTTTATCAGCGCGGCTACCACGCCCGTATGATCGTTCCTCCCGCTCTCTTCGGCCACGAATTGGCCGGCGTCGTCGAAGAAGTCGGCGAAGGCGTCCTCAGCTTCAAAAAAGGGATGAAGGTCGTCGCCCTCAACTCCGCCCCCTGCCAGATGTGCTTCTACTGCTCCAAGCACCAGGAAAATCTCTGCGAAGACCTGCTCTTCAACAACGGAGCCTACGCCGAATACATCCGTGTACCCCGCCGCATCGTCGAAGCCAACATGCTCATCATCCCGCCCAACGTCAGTTTCGAAGACGCGGCCATGACCGAGCCCCTGGCCTGCGTCCTCCGCGGACTGCACGAAACCGGCGTGGAAATCGGCGACACCGTCACCATCATCGGCGGCGGCCCCATCGGCCTGATGTTCGTCCAGGTAGCGCGTGCCATCGGCTGCAACGTAATCTCCGTGGTCAAGCGCGACGAGCAAGTCATCGCCGCCAAGCACATGGGCGCCCACGAAATCGTTCAGACCACCAAGGTTCAAAACGTCATCGAATCCGTCCGCGCGCTCACTCCGCAAAAGCGCGGCTGTGATGTAGTCATCGAAGCTGTAGGCCGCCCCGAGGCCTGGGAGTGGACCGTCGAAATGGTTCGCAAAGGCGGCACCGTAAACTTCTTCGGCGGATGCGCCAGCGGATCCAAAGTGCAACTCGATACCAACCGTCTGCACTACTCCGAGATCACGCTCAAGGCCACCTTCCATCACACCCCGGAAACCGTGCGCCGTGCCTTCGGCCTGATCGCCGCGAAAAAAATCCGCCCCACCGACTACATCACCGGCGAAGCTCCGCTTTCCAGTTTGCAAAAAGTCCTGCGCCACATGCTAAACCGCGGAGGCGACATCAAAACTGCCATCATCCCCGGCCACTGATCGACCAAGTACGATCGGCAAAGTGCGGTCACGGTTAGCATTGATCAGGAAGGGCACGACTTCAGAGGTTGTTGCGGAAAAATTTAAGCTCGAGCAGCTCGGGAAGGGCACGACTTCAGTCGTGCCGCTAAGTGGTTGAAAACGTGTCCGCGCTTCAGCGCCTGAGGTACGCTTGTTTCAACCTCGACCAGTTTTTCCGCAACCTCTTCAGTCGCGCCGAAAGCGACGTAAAATCGATGCGGCTTTAAAGCCGCTGAGGTTGGCTTCTGGGTGGCGCAGCGGTTCACCGCTGCGATAGACGGCGCTATTGTATCGTCGGCTTCAGCCGCTGAGGTAAGCTCTAGACTCCGCTGAACTTTATTTAAATGATTCCTGCAAGCACCACCGATTCTCCCGCGATTGCGCGCCCCACCGTAAACGGCTGGAGCCGCCTGCCCGCCGCCTACGCCATCCCCGACCGCGCGCCGTCGCTCGCGGAAGCGCGGGAATACTGCCGCCAACTCGCCCGCGCTCACTACGAAAACTTCTCCGTCGCCACTTGGTTCCTGCCGAAAAAACTGCGCCAGGATTTCCTGAACGTCTACGCCTACTGCCGCATCTCCGACGACCTCGGCGATGAAGTTGGAGATCCCGCCGCATCCCTCGCCTTGCTCGACCAATGGCAGGCCGAGCTCGACGCCTGCTATCAGGGCGCTCCGCGCCATCCGGTTTTCGTAGCGCTCACCGAAACCGTCAAAAAGTTCAACATTCCGCAACACGAATTCTCCGATCTCCTCATCGCCTTTCGCCAGGACCAGACCGTCACCCGTTTCGAAACTTTTGACGATGTCCTCGCTTACTGCCGCTATTCCGCCAATCCCGTAGGCCATCTCGTCCTCTACCTCTGTGGCTATCACGACCCCGAGCGCCAGCAGCTTTCCGATTACACCTGCACCGCCCTGCAATTGGCGAACTTCTGGCAGGACGTTACCGTCGATTACCGAAAAGGTAGAATCTATCTGCCTCTCGAAGACCTTCGTCAATTCGGAGTCACCGAAAGAGACTTGGCCCAAAACCTCAACACCTGCACCTTTTGCGACATGATGAAGTTTGAAGTGGATCGTGCCCGCCAATGGTTTCGCCGCGGCTTGCCGCTCTTAAAAAAAGTAGACTCGCAATTGGCCGTCGATCTCGAACTCTTCAGCCGCGGCGGACAGGAAATTCTCAACGCCATCGAGCGCCAGCATTTCGCCATCCTCGGCCGCCGCCCCGTAATCTCGAAACCGCGTAAGCTCGCGCTGGTAGCCCGCGCCGCAACCGGGAAATTATTGGGGGGATTATGAGCGCCGGAGCCCAGCCCGTCCTCATCCCATGGACTCCCGCTCCCGCACAGCTCCACATGGCGTATTCCGTTTGCCGCGGCATCACCCGCGCCAACGCCAAAAATTTCTACTACGCGTTTCTCGTTCTTCCCAAGCGCAAGCGCCAGGCTCTCTGCGCCGTTTACGCCTTCATGCGCCGCTGCGATGACATTGCCGACGATCCCGGCCTCACCTTCGAAGAACGCCGCCAGAAACTCGATACCTGGCTCGATGCATTGCACCGCGTGCAACAAGGCCAGCCCAGTGACGATCCCATTCTCCTCGCCCTCACCGACGCCCAGCGCCGCTATACCATCCCCGCCGGCCTGCTCGACGAACTCGCCATGGGCACCGCCATGGATGTCATCGATCCCCTAGCCGAGTCTCAAGCCACGCCACCTTCCACCAATTCCGCAGCCCCGCAACTCGCGGTTCAATATAACGTTCAATACACCGTTCAATACAAGACTTTCGAAGATCTAAAAGTTTATTGCTACCGTGTCGCGTCCGTCGTAGGCCTGGTCTGCATTCACATCTTCGGATACCGCGACCCTGCTGCCGAGCCCCTCGCCGAGCAATGCGGACTCGCCTTCCAGCTCACCAACATCATTCGCGACGTCAAAGAAGATGCCGCCATGGGCCGCGTCTACCTTCCCGAAGAGGATCTGATGAAGTTCGATCTCTCCGCAGCCG
>PLUI01000284.1 GCA_003164855.1 Acidobacteriaceae bacterium | reverse complement strand
GTTCTCGGCCCCCACTGATCGCCTTCGCTTGCAATATGAATGTCGGGGAAGTCGGAGGTGATGCGATGACCATTGCCCAAATCGACGCTGGCGCGAATCGAGAGCGCGACATCGGGCGCAATGTAAACCGTAATATCTCCCGCAGAAGTTTCGAGCCTGGACTCGTCGGGCGCTGCATCGGTTTTCACGAACTTCACAACAATGCCGCCAGCTCCGGTCTCAACCCGCGCCGAGGGAACTCCGAAGAGTTCGATCCCACCTCCACCGGTGTGAGCCTCGACGTGCCCTTTGGCGGAGGCGAGGTGAATGCTGCCCCCACCGGTCTGAATCTCAGCCGGGCCGGCGATGTCTCCCAGGTCGATGTTGCCGCCGCCGGTTTCCGCTTTTACTTTGCCGGTGCACTGACGCAC
The DNA here is from genome assembly GCA_003164855.1 of Acidobacteriaceae bacterium. Taxonomy (GTDB): domain Bacteria; phylum Acidobacteriota; class Terriglobia; order Terriglobales; family Acidobacteriaceae; genus Sulfotelmatobacter. Next base: position 4,586 of record PLUI01000284.1, on the reverse strand, counting down.
CTCAATTGCTCCGCCACCGGTCTCGATGCTGGCGCCCTGCGTGGCCGAAACAATCTCGATGCTGCCGCCGCCGGTTTCTGCAATGATCTTTCCATTGGCGTGATGCACCACAATGGATCCGCCACCGGTGTGCAGGCCAATATCGCCGTTGATGGTACCCACGTCGATGGATCCGCCGCCGGTCTCGGCGTGCGCGCCGCCGCCGATGTCATCCAGCCGCATACTGCCGCCACCGCTCTCTGCCTCTACGCGGCCCGCTACTGCGCTCGTATCAATGTTGCCGCCCTCGGTTTCGATTTTCACCAATGTAATTTCGCGAGGGACATTGATGGTAAATTCTCCGGAGAACTTACGCGGCCGTCCGCCCTGCCAGTCGCCGACGATCCAGGCCGTATCTCCGCGCACGTAGGCGTTAAGCTTGTAGGACTCGAACTGTCGCCGGGCATCCTGCTCGGATGAGGTATAAGAACGGGTGTGAATGTCGTAACTGATGCCCTGTGGCGAGCCGCCTTTGACGATCACCGAACCTACGTCTACTTTAACGCGCAGAACCTTTGCCCCGGCCAGCGAACCGTTGATTTCCTGACTCCAAATTCCGTCTCCCTGCCGGGAGATGCGTGTTTCCTGTGTTGAAGCCAGGGGCGCAAGGATGGCCAGCACGCCCATCAGGCCGACGAATTGTAGCGAACGTTTCAAAATGTTTTACCCCGATTTCTGTTCGAGCATTCCAACTGCGATCATAATCAATCCAACTGCGATCTTGATTAATCAATCTCCGGCAACTGCGCCAGCATGGTGCGGGCTTGCGACTTAATGTACTGGCTTTGATCTTTAGCCGCTAGCGTCATCAGCACTCCCCGCACGCTGCCGTCGGCCTTCGCCGGTTCGATCAGCCGCAGAGCTTCGGTCCGCACGCCCGGGTTGGAGTCGTTCACCAACGCCTCCAGTACGGCATCGCGCACGCGCACATCATCCTTCACAAAACTACCCAGACCGTCCAGAGCCTTCAGCCGCACTCCCGGATTCGTATCGTAGCGCAGCGCGTAGATCAGCGCATCGCGGACTTGGGTAACGTCGGGCTTCTGCGTGAGCAGATCGACGGAATCCATGCGCACGCCCGAATTGTAATTATTGCGGGCGGCAAACAGCAGCAGTTGCTGGATGCGCTGATCGTTCAGCGATCCCTGCGTCTCCAGCGTTGAAACTGTGTTGTACTTGATGGCAATCTGATTCGTCCCCGGTTCCTGCGTGATGGACTGGATGCCGGTAATGGAAGCCTCGGCGGGAGCGGGAGCCGTACCCGTGACCGTGGCCGAACTCGACGGCTGATGAATGAATACCTTGTAGGAAGTTCCTACTCCCCCGGCGAAGCCAAGAATTAAAATCACGGAGGCCAGCGCGGGCGAGAAGCGAACTTGCCGCAGCCAGGTCGCCGGATCAAACGCCAGCCGACGCCAGAATCCGCCCTGCTCGGCCGTCTCCAGCGCTTCCTGCAGCCGCATGCGCGAAGCCGCGACCAGGTTGGCCGTGGGCTCCGCCACGCCTTCCCGCGACAACAGATCGTGGAACTCCTGCTCCGCCTTCAGTTCAGCGGCGCAGTCGGCGCAACGCGCCACATGCTGCTCCAGTTCATGACGAGCATCATCCGCCAGCTCGCCGTAAACATGCAGCGTTATATTTTCTCTAACCCATTCGCACTTCATATTCAACCCCGTTTCAAGGCTTCTAAGGTTTCAAGTTGCAAGGTCTTTGGACCCTTGAAACATTGAAGCTTTGAAACCTTTCCCTCATCTCATATCCGCCAACTGCCCGCGCAACTTCTGTGTAGCCCGGAACAGCGTGTTCTTCGCGGTCTCTTCCGTGGTATGTAAAATCTCGCCCACGGTCCGCAATTTCAATCCGTGATAATGCTTCAGCTCAAACACCATGCGCTCGCGCGGAGTCAGTTTCTCCAGCGCTCCAGAAATCCTCGCCCCGAGCTGCCGCCGCATCAAATCCCGCTCCGGATTCGCTCCCGCCCGCCCATCCGGCACTTGATCGAGCAGGTCATACTCCCCGCCATCGCCGTCTTTCGCCACCGGAGCATCTTCTTTGCGCACCGTCTTCTTGCGCAAGTGATCCAGGCAAAGATTGGTTACGATGCGATAAATCCAGGTATAGAACGAACATTCGAAACGAAAACTTCCGATGTTCTTATAAGCCTTGAGGAAGGCGTCCTGATAAACATCCTGGGCATCGTGCTCGCTGCCGGTCAGATGCAGCGCCAGGCGCAACACCGCCTGATCGTAGTGACGCACCAGTTCCTCGAAGGCGCCGCGGTTGCCGCTTTGCGCCTCGCGGATGAGGATCGTATCGTCTATGCGGCGTTCTTGCCCAGCCATGCGGCCCCGCAGGGCGTCCTGGTTCTCCCCGGCTCCGATACCGCTGACTCTGTCCACTCGCTCCGACTTCGTTTTCGAGTGGATACGTGCACCAACCGCAAGTGGTACTGCTAAAACCTCGGCCGGCATGTTCGTGTCGTTTCCTCTACCGCCCGGTGTCAATGCCGTACCCGGGCTTGCATAGGAATAGACGGCGAGTCAGTGGAACCGTGAGCAGGAATTATAGGCTGGCGGGGATTTTTTTGCGGCCTAGGTGATTCTTTTGGAATGGGTTAGCGGGAAACAGAACAGTTGAGCGCAGTCCGGGAAGCCCAGCCGGGCAAGGGGAATGCATTCCGACCGCCTCGGCTCCGATTGCAATAATTTCGTACACATTCCGCGGCGAATTCCCGCAACCCGTTATATACTCTCTGCGCGCGGAGATTTCCCCCACGGCGCGCCAGCCCGCATTGCTCTTGAGGAGTCTTCCATGAAGTTCCAATTCTCGTCTGTCTTTTTCTCGTCTCTCTGGCGGATCGCCCTAACAGCTTTCGCCACGCTGGCAGTCGGTGTCTCTACCGCAACCGCCGGCACAGAGACTATTCTCTACGCCTTCCAAACCACCCTGAACGGTAAGGATCCGGCGGGCGGATTGGTTGCCGATGCCGCCGGCAACCTCTACGGCACAACGCAATATGGTGGCGCCTACGATTACGGCACGGTCTTCGAGCTCACTCCAAACTCACAGGGTGGTTGGACGAACACCGTGATCTACAATTTTAAAGGCACCACGGGCGGCGCGAAAGACGGATGGGACCCGATGGGAACTCTCACTTTGGACGCCGCTGGAAATCTCTATGGCGCCACTACCTGGGGCGGCAATAGCAGCTTGGGGGTCGGCACTATCTTCAAGCTTTCCAAATCAAACGGCAATTGGGTCGAGAGTGTTATCTGGAGCTTCCAACAATACAGTTCAACGGACGGCTTCAATCCCCAGGGCGGACTCGTCTTCGACAAAGCCGGCAATCTGTATGGCACCACCCGGTACGGCGGTGGCTATAGCCAGAATGGATGCAGCTTCGACGGCGGCTGCGGTACTGTGTTTTGGCTCAGCCCTAAGGCGAATGGAAAATGGCAGGAGGCAAAACTATACGTTTTCCAGGGCATGGCAGACGGCTCTCTTCCCATGGACGCTTTGGCGATTGATGCGGCGGGTAACCTTTATGGAACGACGTGGTCGATCGAAACCAGTGGAACGGTCTTCAAACTCACTCCCGCTGCTACCCTCCCCTGGCCCGAAACCACAATCTACACCTTCACCGGCGTGCCCGATGGGTATGCGCCGGGGGGCGGGATGATCTTCGATTCTGCGGGCAACCTGTACGGCACCACGGCGGGAGGTGGCACCAGCACCGGATGCTATGAGGGCGAACCCTGCGGCACGGTTTTCGAGTTGGAAGCGGGATCAGACGGTCAATGGACGCACAATATTCTGTACAACTTCAATGGTAGTGACGGGTGGGAACCGCAGGGTAAATTGCTTTTCGACCAGGCAGGGAACCTTTACGGCACAACCAGCATCGGCGGAACATTGGGCGACGGTGTCGTGTTTAAGCTGACACCGGGATCCGGCGGCGCATGGAGCGACACCGTGTTGTGGAACTTCACTGGAGGTTCCGATGGCTTGAATCCAGCCTTCGGCGTGATCGCGCGCGCCGGGAAACTCTACGGGGCCAATACGCCCGCATACTATAGCACCGAGAACGGAACGGTGTTCGAACTGACTCCGGCCTCGGGCTCGTGGAACGAAACCACTCTTAGCAGTTTCGCCGACGTGGATGGCGGAACTCCCCAGGCGAGCGTGATCGCAGACTCGGCGGGAAATCTTTACGGCACCACGTCGCAGGGAGGCACAGCTGGCTTCGGCACCGTCTTCGAGCTGATTCACTCCGGCAGTGGCTGGCAGGAAAAGACTCTCTACAATTTCACCAGTGGCGGCGGAACCTACTCGGTTCATTCCGCCTTGATTTTTGACGATGCCGGAAATCTGTTTGGAGAAACGGTGAACGGCGGAGCCTCCAATCTCGGCACGGTTTATGAATTGTCGCCCGCGGCAGGCGGCAACTGGGCCGAGAAAGTTCTGTTTACTTTCACCGGATCAAAGACCGGAGTTGAGCCCGGAGGCGGCCTAATTTTCGACGCAAACGGCAATCTATATGGCACCAC
>PLUI01000055.1:216-11993 GCA_003164855.1 Acidobacteriaceae bacterium | reverse complement strand
CTCGCGTTGCTCGGGATGACAAACCTCTGGGCTAGAGTACATGCGATTGCCATACTCCGTGCCTCCCGCATAGAATCTCTATTCAGCTCGGCGGCTTCCTGCGAGGACCATTGACCAAAGTCAGCGCCCTTTATCCCGGTTCTTTCGATCCGCCTACCAATGGGCACCTCGACCTGATCGAGCGGGGCGCCAAGATTTTTGAAGAATTGGTAGTCGGCATTTTGCGGAACTCGGAGAAGAGCCCGATGTTCAGCCTGGCGGAGCGGCTGGAGATGCTGAAGACGCTCACCGCACACCTGAGAAATGTGCGCATCGAAGCCTTCCACGGACTGATGGTCGAGTACGCGAAATCGATCGACGCAACCTGCGTGTTGCGCGGGATTCGAGCCGTGAGCGACTACGAATATGAATTGCAGATGGCCCTCATGAACCGCAAGCTCGAACCTACGCTGGAGACCGTCTTCATGATGCCGGCGGACAAGTACTCCTATGTGAGTTCACGGCTGGTGCGCGAAGTGGCACAGGCGGGTGGTCCGGTGCGAGGGTTGGTACCGGAATTTGTCGAGCAGAAGCTGCGCGAAAAGCTCGAGCCTGCGTACAAATTCCACGACGAAATGCAAGAAGCCGCGGCTCGAGTTCCAGTCAGAAAAGAAAGGAAAAGGAAATCATGACGACCGCCACCACGGAAGCACTCCGGCTTACCGATCGAATCAACCGCATTGAACCCTCAGCCACGATGGCGGTGGTGGCCGAAGCCGACAAGCTGCGCGCGCAGGGCATCGACGTGGTTGACTTCGGCGCCGGCGAGCCGCATTTTACCACGCCGCAACACATCAAGGACGCAGCCATCGCCGCCATTCAAGGCAACTTCACCAAATATACGGCGGTCCCGGGCACGCCCGAGTTGCGTGACGCCATCGTGCACCGTCATGCGGTCGATTTCGATTCCGATTATCGGCGGGAAGAAGCGATCGCCTCGACCGGCGGCAAGAATGCTTTGTTCAATGCGATCCAAGTGCTGGTCGATCACGGTGACGAAGTGATTCTTCCGGTGCCCTACTGGGTTTCGTTCAAGGACATCGTTCGCTATGCGGGTGGCCAGAATGTGTTGCTGGAAACCGACGAGTCGCGGGGCTTTCGGGTTACGGCGGAGATGGTTGCGAGCCTGATCACGCCGCGGACCAAGGTCATCATTCTGAATTCGCCTTCTAATCCCTCAGGCGCGGTGATGAGCGCAGAGGATCTGACCGCAGTGGTTCGCCTCGCGCACGAGCGCGGAATCTGGGTGCTCTCCGATGAGTGTTACGTGTATCTGAATTACACGGGCAAGAATTTTTCCGTCGGATCGCTGCGCGAATACAAAGAGCGCATCGTCGTGCTGGGTTCGCTCTCGAAGACTTATGCCATGACGGGCTGGCGACTGGGCTACGCGCTCGGGCCGACGGCGGTGGTGAGCGCAATGTCAAAATTGCAAAGCCAGTCCACGTCGAATCCGACATCGATTGTGCAGAAGGCGGCTGTAACGGCGCTGAAAGGGCCACAGGAGTGCGTGGAACAAATGCGCCGCGAATATATTCAGCTGCGCGATCGCGTGGTGAAAGGCTTGCGCTCGATTCCGGGCGTGACGTGTACTCTGCCAGAGGGCGCGTTTTATGCTTATCCCAACATCTCCACGTTTCTAGGACGCGGTAGCGTGAAGTCGGCGTCCGACGTGGCGGGAAGGTTGCTCCGCGAAGCGCACGTGGCTACGGTGCCGGGTGAAGGATTTGGCACTGGCGAGCATATCCGCGTCTCCTACGCGACTTCTAAGGCGGAAATCGATCGTGGGCTGGAACGCATGCGAAAGTTTTTTGCCTCGCTGTAGTCGAATGAGCCGAGTCCAGCTAAGGCCGTGTGTTCGCGAACGGCCTTTTTTAGTCTGATAACTTTCTCATGAGCAATCTATATCCATTCCTGATGCTTCCGCGATTCGATCCCCGCCCGTGGGGCACACATGATCTCGCCCCGATTTATCCTAATCACCAATTCGCGGAAAAGATTGGAGAAGCGTGGCTTACTGGCGACGATTGCAAGGTGGGGAATGGGCCGTTTACCGGGCAGACGCTGGCACAGCTCTGCGTGAAATACGAGCGCGAGCTTGTGGGCGAGGCCGCCCGCGACGCGCGGCGCTTTCCATTGTTGCTCAAGTTTCTCTTCCCGCACGAAAAACTCTCGGTACAGGTTCATCCCGATGACGAGCAGGCCCGCCGCGTCGGTCAGCCCTGGGGTAAGACTGAGTGCTGGTACGTGGCGCATGCCAAGCCGGGATCGCAAATCGCATTGGGATTAAAACCCGGTGTGAATGTCGCTCAACTGGAGCACGCCATTCATGGAAAGCACGCCGAAGATTTGTTGAACTGGCTGAACGTCTATACCGGCGACATGATCTATGTTTGCGGTGGAACGGTGCACACGCTGGGGCCTGGCTCGGTGATCATCGAGACACAACAGCAATCGGACACGACCTACCGTTTATATGATTACGGACGGCCGCGTGAACTCCATCTGAAAGAAGGATTGGCTGCGGTGAAGCTGCAAGTTGCATCGGGGAAAGTAGTTCGACCCGTTCCGCAGCAAATTTGCAGCAGTGAAAACCGGCAGGCTTCGCTGGTGGCCGCCCCTTATTTCGTGGTGGATATGTTTGAGATAAAGCAACCGCAGGAACTGAGCACGCGCGGGGATTCGGGCAAGTGTTCCGCACAAATCCTGGTGGCGGTGGAAGGCTGTGGCATAGTGGAAGGGGGCGGCTCGGAACCGGTCACGCTAACCAAGGGTGACGCGGTGGTGGTTCCAGCGTCGGTCGAGAACTTTAGCGTGCGGCCGCAGTGGACTTTGGAATTTCTAAGAGCGCGCGTTCCGGGAGCGGTACTGCCCGAACCTGAAACACGAATGTAGTGATGAGATCCTCCGACGTGGCTAAGAACTCAAACTTCTATCCCGTAATTCTTGCTGGTGGTCGGGGCACGCGTTTCTGGCCCTTGAGCCGGAAGAAGCGTGCCAAGCAGTTGCTCGCGCTCGACGGCAAGCAAACCATGATCCAACAGACGGTGGGGCGCTTGCTTCCGCTCGCTCCTCCGAATCGCTTCTGGATCATTACCAACGACGATCTCCGTCCGGCGATTCTCAAACAGCTTCCAAAGTTGCCGAAAGCGCAAGCGATTGCGGAGCCGGTAGGACGCAACACCGCTCCCGCCATCGGCCTCGCCGCGTTTCTGTTGCTGCGCGAGCATCCCGATGCAGTGATTGGAATGTTCCCTTCCGACCATGTGATTGCCGACGAAAAAAGCTATCGTGCGACGATCGAACACGGGGCGGAGATCGCTGCCAGCGGCGAAAATATTGTGGTTCTTGGCATCCGGCCGAACCGGGCTGAGACCGGATACGGATACATTGAAGCCGGAAGCGCTTCCGGTGGAGGGGCGCTGCGCGTGCGCCGTTTCACAGAGAAGCCCGACGCGGAGAAAGCTGCCGCTTTTGTGGCGGCGGGAAATTATTTCTGGAACAGTGGAATGTTCCTGTGGAGCGCTCGCACGCTGGCCAATGCACTGCGTGAACATCTTCCGAAAACCGCGCCCCTGCTGGAGGAGATTGCTGCAGCCTTCGGCACCCGCAAATTTGCCGCGAGTCTCCGCAAGCTGTATCCGAAGTGTGAAAACATCAGTATCGATTACGCGGTTCTGGAACCGCGGTCGGCCAAGGGTGAGAGGGAAGGAAACATTTTTTGTTTGCCTGCGGATTTCGGCTGGAATGATCTCGGTTCCTGGACTGCCTTGCACGAACATCACACCGCAAAGAGCAGTCCAGTTGAGGGCAACATCATCCAGGGCGCGGGCGTGTTTGTTCTGAATGCTAACGGCAACTATGTGCATGCGCCGGGGAAATTTGTTGCGGCAATCGGCGTGAGCGATCTGGTGGTGGTCGACACCCCGGACGCTTTGCTGATTACCACCCGGCAGAACGCGCAGGACGTTGGCAAAGTTGTGAAATATCTGGACAGCAAGAGGATGCATAAACTGGTGTAGAGAAAGTGGCCAGTGGTCAACGGCTCGTGATCAGTCAAGCAATTTGTTGTCACTGGCCACAGGACACTGAATACTGGACACTGAACTTAAATGGCTCAAGAAATCAAGTTCGGAACCGACGGGTGGCGCGGCATTATTGCCGATGACTTCACGTTCGACAATGTGCGCCGGGTTGCTGGCGCGATCGCTTCTTACGTTTTGAAATACGAGGAGGCTTCAGGCGGAGTTTTCATCGGTTATGACACGCGTTTCGCTTCGCAACGCGCGGCGCATGTGGCTGCGGAAGTGATCGCCGCCGCGGGTATCCGGGTGAAAGTGGCGGACGATTACACACCCACTCCCGCGGTTTCCTATGCGGTGAAACAGAACGGCGCCGCGGGTGGAGTCATGGTCACATCCAGCCACAATCCCTGGAACTGGAACGGAGTGAAGTTTAAAGGGAAGTTTGGCGGGTCGGCTACTCCAGCCATCATGAAACGGGTGGAAGAGGAACTGCGCGCTGGGGCGATGCCGCGAGGTGCGAAGGCAGCCGTGGAAGAGGTTGACCTCAAGGCCCCGTACATCGCTGCCGTTTGCAGGTTTGCCGACATGGACCTCATTGGCAAAGCCAAGTTCAAGGTTGCCATCGACGCCATGTACGGCTCGGGCCGCGGGATTCTTGCGGGGATTTTCCGCGAGCGCGGGGTTCAGCACATTACCATCCGGGAGGAACTGAATCCTCTTTTTCCGGGCATCAATCCCGAGCCCATTGAACCGCACATTGCTCTGCTGCAGCAAACAGTGGTGCGTGAGAAGTGTGACGCCGGACTGGCGACCGATGGCGATGCCGACCGCATCGGCGCGGTCGCGGAAGATGGGAGCTTTGTAGACTCGCACAAAATCTTCTGCGTTCTTTTGCGCTGGCTGCTGGAGCGCAAGAAGTGGTCGGGTGACGTGGTGCGCGCGTTCAATACAACCCGCATGCTCGACCGCATTGCCGCCAAGTATGGCCGCAAACTTTACGAAACGCAGATCGGATTCAAGTACATCGCCGATTTGATGATGGAGCACGACATCCTGATCGGAGGAGAGGAATCGGGCGGCATCGGTTACTCGCGCTTTCTGCCGGAACGGGATGGGGTGCTGAACTGCCTGCTGCTGGCCAATGTAATGGCGGAAGAAGGCAAGCCGCTGGGGCAACTGGTGGCGGATTTGCAACGTGAGTTCGGACCGCATTATTACGGCAGGCGCGACCTGCACATTCCAGAAGAGATCAAGCAGAGTGCGATTCAGCGGGCGCGAGCCGAGAGTACACAGAGNNGGCAACGGAGCGGAAGCGTGGATCCTGTTCCGTGCTTCAGGCACGGAACCGCTGTTACGTGCGTACGCGGAGGCCGCGTCGCCGGAGTTGGTGACAGAGATCCTGACAGCCGCAGAGAGTTTTGTCAGCAACGGTTGATACTGAACTCTTTACATCGACCGAACTCACATTTTCGCTGCGGTAATGCGATACTTCTAACTGAGCATGGCGTTGGCCGAGAGCACATCTTCGAAGTCAAGCGATTCGCCCGAGGCGCGGCGTTACAACCGGATCCAGCGCTGGCTGGGGATCGCCGACTTTGTAGTCGGCACCGCGTTTCTCGTCGTGTTGCTGGTCACGGGTTGGTCGGGGTGGTTGCGCGATCTGGCTTTGCGGCGCGGATTCCAGAACTACACGCTCGCCGTCTTTTTGTATTTGTTCTTCCTGCTCTTGATCAGCAAAGTGCTGGGCCTGGGTCTCGACTACTACGGATTCCGGTTGGAGCGAAGGTTTCAGCTCTCGACGCAAAAACTGCGCTCGTGGCTGTGGGATGAAGCCAAAGGCTTTCTGGTGGGACTGGTGATGGCTACGATCGTGGTGGAGTTGCTCTACTTCATGATTCGCCAATCCCCGCAACATTGGTGGCTGATCACCTGGGCGCTGTTCATGGGGCTATTCATTCTGCTGGCCCAGCTTGCGCCAGTGGTGCTGTTCCCGATCTTCTACAAGTTCGAGCCGCTGGACGATGAAGATCTGCGGCGACGGTTGGTGCAACTGGGAGAGCGAGCGGGGACGCGGGTGCGCGGAGTCTATCGCTGGAAGCTTTCGGAAAAAAGCAAGAAAGCGAATGCTGCTCTTACCGGACTCGGCCGCACGCGGCGGATCATTCTGGCCGACACTCTACTGGACAACTACGCTCCCGAGGAAATCGAAGCTGTTCTGGCGCATGAACTCGGGCACCATGTTCATCGCCACATTTTGAAGAGCATTCTGGTGCAGGCGGGAATTACTTTGTTGGGTTTTTGGCTAGCGAATTTTGTGCTGCACTACGCGGTCGATCATCACATGTTCGAGGAGCTTTCCGATTTCGCCAACCTGCCCTTGCTGGCCATTACTGCGACTTTGCTTTCACTTCTGCTGATGCCGGCGCTAAATGCATACTCGCGCTACAACGAGCGGCAAGCCGATCGCTATGCCTTCGAATCGATCGCCAGCGTCGAGCCGTTCATTTCGTCGATGAACAAGCTGGCACAGCAGAATCTGGCGGAGCGCACACCTGCGAAGTGGATCGAATTGCTGTTCCACTCACACCCTGCAATTTCACGGCGGGTGGCGGCCGCGGAAGAGTGGGGCCGCGCGCAAAGTGTGGGCCCACCAGCGTAATCTGCATTTTTTTTTGCCATCGAAGCGAAAGTGCGGAGTCAACGGCGGCGCAGAATCTCGGCCACGCGTTGCAGGTCTTCTTCGGTGTCCACGCCCACGGAATCGTACGGCGTTTCGCCCACGTGGATTGAGATTCCGTTTTCCAGGAAGCGCAGTTGTTCCAGCCGTTCAATTTTCTCCAGCGTTGATTCCGGCTGGCTCACGAAGAAATCGAGCGCGGGCTTGCGATAGGCGTACAGGCCGAGATGCTTGAAGTAGCGCGGCTCGCCGCGGTCGCGATCGGATGGAATGGTAGCGCGGGAAAAGTAGAGAGCGCGTCCATCGGCCGCGGTCACAACTTTTACGGCGTTGGGATTGCTGATCTCTTCCGCCGGGCAAGCGGTCTTCACGGTACCCACCTGGACGGATTGATCGTGCATGACTTCCAACAACGTGGCAATCTGTTCCGGGCGCACGAGCGGTTCGTCGCCCTGCACGTTGACGTAGACGTCTGCCGGAAGTGAGTTGGATACTTCGTGCACGCGCTCGGTTCCACTGCGATGAGTAGTTGAGGTCATCTGAGCTTTCCAGCCGTGTCCGCGACAAGCTTGCAGAATCTCTTCGGAATCCGTGGCGACGATAACATCGGAAAGCAATGGCGATTTTCGAACCGCCTCGTACACCCAACCGACCAGCGGCTTACCCGCGATCTCGCGCAGCATCTTGCGCGGAAGACGGGTCGAGGCCAGCCGGGCGGGAATGATGGCTACGGTTTTCATGTGAGCATAGTTTCCGGTTTCCCGCGTCAACTGACAAGTATCGATTCGGCGAATGCAAGATTCGGCTGGTGCTGGAATATATTGAATTCAAAAGTAACCCACTAACCGTTCGGAAGCACCGTTTGACACTTTTTTACAGGGACTCTTAGAATAAACAATTGGGCCTGGCGAGCCGCTCCGGTTGGTTGGGTCCAAGGCATCGAGATTCCGCGAGAGTGCGGCTAGTCCCTCTCGTTGCGTTCCCAGCGAATGGCGGCGTAGCTCAGGTGGCTAGAGCGACGGTCTCATAATCCGTAGGTCCGTGGTTCGAGTCCACGCGCCGCCACCAATCTTGCTGGGCGCACGGCCGTGAGCAAGAGGGAATGGTAGTAAGGACTAATCTCCTGGGCCGCTTTCAGAAACTGCTGGACTTCCTTCGCCGTGAGAGCAACGCCCTTAGTCTCGGTTGTTCTTGGGACACCTCCGCATATTGCTGATTCTAATTCTGCGGTTGAAGTGCTAAAGCGAAAGAATATAATTGCGGCGGTCGCACAGATGGCCCTCACCGCCGGCACAAAATTCGGTCCTTACCAAATCGAATCACCATTAGGTGAGGGCGGGATGGGCGAGGTGTATCGCGCGCGGGACGTCCGCCTTGATCGAGCGGTAGCGATCAAAGTTCTTGCTTCCCATCTTTCCTCGTCGCCCGAACTCAAACAGCGCATGGAGCGCGAAGCTAAGGCAATTTCGGCTCTCAACCACCCTCACATCTGCCATCTCTACGATATCGGCTCACAGGACGGAACCGACTATCTGGTGATGGAGTTTCTCGAAGGCGAGACGCTGGCGGAAAGATTGCGCAAAGGGCCATTACCGCTCCCTGAAGTCCTGAAGATTGCGATTGCCATTGCGGAGGCGCTTACCTTTGCGCATCGGCAAGGGATTGTGCATCGCGACCTTAAACCGGGCAACATCATGCTTACGCGGGCAGGCGCCAAACTGATGGATTTCGGTTTGGCGAAGGCCACGAGCCCGAGCCTGGGCATCTCAGGATCCAGCGCGCCTCTGTTGTCCGCAGCCCGCACGATGAGCGGGGCCAGTCCGATGTCTCCGCTGACGACGGCGGGAGCAATCATCGGGACCATCCAATACATGGCCCCGGAACAACTGGAGGGCAAAGAGGCCGACTCTCGATCGGACCTCTTTGCACTGGGCGCGATTCTTTACGAAATGGTCACGGGCAACAGGCCGTTCGCGGGCCGCAGCCAGATCAGCGTTGCCAGTGCGATCCTTGAGAAAGAGCCTGAGCCAATTACCGCGACTCATCCCCTGACGCCGCCTGTGTTTGAGCAGCTCGTGGCAACCTGTCTGGCCAAGAATCCTGACGACCGGTTCCAGAGTGCGCATGACCTGAGTCTCCAACTGAAGTGGATTGCGGGAGGCAAAACCCCAACTGTCAAGCCCGCAGAATACGGAAGAACAAAACGGGAAAGCATCCTCGCGGCCGTGGCAGGCACGCTGGCACTCCTACTGATCGCATCTTTGATCTGGTGGCACGCCAGCCGTCCTATTAAACAGACCGCATATTTTTCTGCGCCGCTCGGGTTCTCGGCTCGAGACGTGGCAGTCTCGCCCAATGGCCACACTGTCGCCGTTGTTGGCCGGGATTCAGAGCGAAAAAACCTTTTGTGGATCTATGAGCCCGGCGCTCCGCAGGCGAGGGCAATTCCCAACACTGAGGGAGCCAATTTTCCGTTCTGGTCTCCCGATGGCAAGTCGCTTGGATTTTTTGCAGACGGAAGATTAAAGAGGCTGGATTTATCGGGCGGGCCGGTGCAAACGCTCTGCGATGCCCAGACCGGCCGCGGCGGTGCATGGAACAAAGACGGAGTCATCGTGTTTACTCCGAGCGGACAGTTGGGATTTGGCCTGTATCGAATCGCCGCTTCCGGAGGTACGCCAACACAAATCACATTTCCAGACAGAGAGCACGCGGAAGACAGTCACCGCTGGCCTGTTTTTCTGCCTGACGGAAACCACTTTCTATATTTGGCTATGGACCTTTCCGGCCGGAGCACTCTCTCTTCCATTTATGTGGGCGCCTTGAATTCGAGCGAGAAGCGCCTGATTACACAAGCCAGAGCGAACGCCGCTTATGCCGCACCTGGTTATTTGCTCTTCTACCGCGATCAAACCCTTTTTGCGCAACGGTTCGACGCGAAAAAGCTTGAACTGAGCGGAGAACCCACTCCTTTTCTCACAGAAATTGAATACTTGCCGCGAATTCAGAGGGCGGTGTTCGCCAGTTCCGAGAGCGGCGTTCTGGTCGCCCAGAGATCATCCGACGACACGGGAGCGTCGCAACTGCTTTGGTTTGACCGCAAGGGGCAGCAAGTTGGAGTCGCTACGAAGCCGGGCGTTTACGGCAACATTTCTTTGTCGCCGAACGGGAAGTTCGTTGCCGCCGACGCCATGGATCTTGCCACTACCAATACCGATCTCTGGACCTACGATCTCGAAAACCAGAGCGCCAAGCGGCTGACCTTCGATCCCGCCATCGATTCCACGCCTCTTTGGAGTCCGGACGAGACAAGGCTGGTGTTCACTTCGGACCGCGCCAAGAGATTCAACTTGTACGTGAAAAATGCGGACGGGTCGCAAGAAGAGCAGTTGATCCCGCAGGAAGGTCCCGATCGCTATCCACTCGATTGGTCGCGCGACGGGAAATACGTGATCTATCAGCGCGGCACCGATTTGTGGTACCTGACTTTTCCCGAACTCGCACCGACTCTTTTTCTGAAGGCAGCCTCTGCCCCGAATGTGGCCCGCTTTTCACCCGATGGCAAATGGCTCGCCTATGCTTCGAATGAAAGCGGACGATGGGAGATTTACGTAACTTCCTTTCCTGCAGCGCATGGAAAGTGGCAAGTGTCGAGCGCGGGCGGGGAACAGCCCAAATGGCGAAGCGACGGGAAAGAGTTGTTCTACCTCGCGCCGGACGGCAAGATCATGGCCACGCCCGTTACGATCGGTGCCAGCTTCGATGCGGGAAGCCCGGTGGTGCTCTTCCAGGCGAATCCCCGCGAGATGGTCGCCACATCCGAACGGTTCTCCTACGATGTAAGCAAAGACGGTCAGCGGTTCTTGATCAACACGCAACTGAAATCGGCCTTGACGCCAATGTCGGTAGTGATGGATTGGACTGCCAGCCTGAACAAATAGTTGGCAAGGGCCAGGTTTGCCCCACGGAGCCACCCAAGGCATAGCTTCCGGATTGCCCGTCATCCAACCCCCAAAAGAATAACTCTGGCGGGTTTGGCTTATTTGCGGTTCAGCTGCTTTAACTTCTCGACTGCGTTCGTGTTTTCCGGATTGAACTGCAATGACTTCTGGTAGTTCTGGATTGCAAGATCCGTGTCGCTTTGGGAGCGCATCCGATAGGCAGTACACAGGGGGGTGTGATCGCACCTGGGCTGTGGGTTCGCCCGCAGCCCGTGGAGGACCGTTGTCGGAGATTCATCTCACGTTTGGAGTTGCCGGTAACCCTGACCCACCATAGGACGATCATTCGGAGCGCAGCGCTTGCATAACATCGACGCGCGCAGCGCGTGCCGCGGGCAGCACCGACGCGATCACCGCGACCGCCATCAGCACGAACGCTGAGACAAACACAGGCAATGCGCCCGGCATCTTGACGTCGAGGAAATATCTTCCCGCCAAACGCGCCAGCACGAACCCGAATGCCGCGCCTGCAAGGACGCCCGCCGCGGCAATCACGGTGCCCTCTGCGATCACGCCCTTGAGCAGCCGCTGCGGCTCCGATCCGAGGGCCAGCCGGATGCCGAATTCCCGCGTCCGCGCGCTCACCGAAAACGCCAGCACGCCCGCGACACCCACCACCGCGATCGCCAATGCGACAGCCGCGAATACGCCAAACACCAGCGAGTTTAAACGGTCCGGCGTGAGCACCTCTGCACGAATGTCTTCGAGCGTGGCGGCGCGCTCAACGGGCTGATCGGCGGACATGGTGCGAATAATGCGCGTGACCGGCGTGACCAGTGAATAAGGATTTGCACTGGTGTGAATGAAAAGGCGGCCGCCAAAAATGGGACCTTCGTCAAGAGTGTTGTAAACGGTGAGCGCGGGTTCAGGAACGACGTGTTCGTCGTCAATATCGGCAACGACGCCAATGATGCGGTGGGGCGCGAGAAGACGCGCCTTTTCGAGATCGGTCCCGCCGAAGAATTGCAGCACGGGATCGGTCCAATAGACATGCCGATTGACCGCATCCTGGTTGGGAAACATGCGCTGTGCGAG
>PLUI01000055.1:0-179 GCA_003164855.1 Acidobacteriaceae bacterium | reverse complement strand
ACTGCGCCCGCGGATCCTCTACACCGGAGGCATGGAGGTGTCCGTCGGCGGAGAATTGCAGACCAGGAGCGGTGGGGCCGCCGGCATCGCGCCAGGGAACGACATTGCCGAACCCGGTCTTGCTCACGCCCGGCAGGGCATCAATGCGCCGAATCGATTCCTTGTAGAAATCGACGACC
>PLUI01000112.1 GCA_003164855.1 Acidobacteriaceae bacterium | reverse complement strand
TCCGTCCCACCAGCAATGCCAACTCCCGCCACTTCCAGTGACAATCCACGTCCACAAATCCAATCTCCCGCAGCCACTGCAGTTGCGTCTCGAGATCCAGCAACTTGTTCGACGGGTCTTCCGTCTCGGGTGTGTACCCGATGCTGTAAAGAAATTCCTCATGCAGCCGCGGCGTAGGCGAGGCCACATGCTCCAAATTGCAGAAGACGCCACCCGCATTAAGCAAACCGTAAATCTCGGTATAGAGCTCGCGTTTCCTTTCGTGTACCAGATGATGAATCGCGAAGCTGGACACGACCGCATCGAACTTGCCCAACGCCGGTAAAGGATGATCGAGATTATGGTTCACGATGGTGATCGACGAGGCGCCGGCAAAGCGCTCGCCCGCGGCCGATAGCATCGCTGGCGAGAAATCAACGGCTACGGCCTCCAGTTTGGCAGTCGAAGCGGCCTTGACCAGCGCCAGCAATCGTCCGTCACCGGTGCCGAGGTCGAGCACACGCCGCGTCTTCGCCGGTATGAATTCGAGAAGCGTCGATTCGCCTTCGCGGCGGTGAGGAAGTGAATCGGCGCGGCCTAAATAATCGCCGGCGTGGCCGGCAGAAGTCCAAAGATTAACGGGAGCTTTTGTGGGCATGGTTTGTCCTTGAAGAGAGTATAGGCAAACAGGGTAGACTCGTTCCTAATGGATACCGTTAAGCTGCTGGGCAACGGGGTTCTTAGATCGCTTTTCGCGGTTGGGCTGCTGATGGGGATCAGCGGCGTGGACGTGGCACTAGCTCAGGTTCAGCCGGCGCAGGAAGAGCAGAAGCAAAATCAAAACCAAGATCAAGATCAACACCAAGCGGACAAAAGTCCTCCGCCCACACAAGCAGCTTCCCCACAGGCCCCTACTGCAGAAAAGCCAGAGATCAAGATCACGCCGCGGGAGGCGGAACAACTTTTTCACTCCGTCGACGAGATTCTGGCATTCGACAGCAAGCAGACGGGCCTGCCGATCAAGAAGCAGGTCAAACGCCGCCTGACCAGCCGCGATGAAGTAGAAGGCTACCTTACCAAGCACATGAAGGACGAAGACGTGAAGCGGCTGCAGCGCTCCGAACTAGTGTTGAAAAAGTTCGGCTTGCTACCGCGCGACTTTGACCTGGAAAAACTGTTGGTGTCGCTGCTACGTGAACAGGTTGCCGGATACTACGATCCCAAAACGAAGACCGTGAATCTTTTGGACTGGGTTCCGATGGAAGAGCAGGAACCGGTGATGGCTCATGAATTGACGCATGCCCTGCAGGATCAGGCGGTCGGCCTCGACAAATGGATGAAGCGCGGCGAAAAGGATTTAGGCGAAATCAGAAAAGATCCTACGCCCGCTNNCCCGCCGATATTGAAAACGATGAGGTGGACGATAGCCGCGAGGCCGTGGTCGAAGGCCAGGCCGAGACTGTGATGCTGCAATATGAACTGGCACCCGTGGGACGGTCAATCCTCGATTCTCCGGACCTGGTAGATGAGATGGAATCGCAGATGTCCAGCGGCACCGACGATTCTAAGGTTTTCAAAGACGGTCCCATTTTCCTGCGGGAGTCGCTTACGTTTCCCTACAGCTACGGTTTGAAATTTGAAGTAAAGTTGCTGGAAAAAGGTGGTAAGGAGAGAGCCTTTGCTGGAGTTCTGGCGAATCCTCCGCACACCACCCGACAGATCATGCAGCCGGAGACTTACCTGGCGGGGGAGCAGCTTCCGCCGATGCCTGTGGTGGAATTCAAGCATGACTTTAAGGATTACGTGAAGTTCGATATCGGCGCGATGGGCGAGTTCGACGTCGCCGTCCTGATCGAGCAATACGCCGGCAAGAAATTATCGGAGCGTTTGTATCCGGAGTGGCGCGGCGGCTACTACTACGCGGCGCGACCCAAGGCGGACACGGCAGCGCCCCTCGGGTTGTTCTATGTATCGCGCTGGTCGAGCCCGGAGAAAGCGTCGGAATTTGCCGAAATTTATGCCCGGTCGTTGGCCAAGAGATACAAGAAAGTTGAGGAAGTGGCGGGTCCTTCGAAATCTCAAGCGGCGGCAGTGCATCCCGAGTACAAAGTGGATATTCTGCAGGGCCGGCATGCCTGGAACACAGAAGAAGGCGTGGTCGTGATCGAAGAACAGGGGGACACAGTGCTGGTGAGCGAAAGCCTGGACGCGGCCACGACTGAAAGGCTGGAAAAAGAAGTATTCAAGAAGTAGAGGTAATTGCACTACCCCCGGGCTCACTTTTTCTCAGCAGACTTTNNTTGCTTCCCGTCCCGCTCAACTGTCAGTTTGCGCTCCTGACCGGGCGTGCCTTCCAGCAAAGACCACACCTGCCCCATAGTCGAGTCAGGAACGGGAATGCCGTCGACCGCGACCAGATGATCGCCGGCTTGCACTCCGTCTTCGCCGACCGGAACCGAGGGCCTACCATCGAAATCCGCAACGCCGAGAATCGTAAAACGCGTGTCGTTTTCGGGACGCAGAATAAGCCCGACGACATCGAAGTCAGGAAACTTGAAAGTACTGCCCAGATCGAAATAGGCCGTGGAGTGGGCATAGTCCAGTCCGATGCGATAGTTCATGAGCGCGTCCGTGCCGATCAGGCCCGCAATGGCCACGCCCGCGTCCTTTGCAAAGAAGGCGCTGAAATTCTTAGAAAACTCAGCCACGGCCACATCCGTGAGATAGAGCGGTCCGTACTGCAACCGGTCCACTCGCATCAGTTTCCACTTTGGTTCGTCGTCACCGGCTTCTCCCATGTTGGCCGGTCCTACGGCGCCGGTCATGTGCGGCCACCCCGGATTGGCGGTTGCCAGCCGGTCGAATAATTCTTCCGAGAGAAAGCTGATGGAGGAGCCGATATCGAGCCCCAGATTGTAATTCTTGCTTTCAATCTTGCTGGGAATTTGAATGAAGCCGGTGCTTGCGTTGACGAGCATCTTGCTCTTTACTCCATTCAACTTCAAGCTACCGGGCAAACCGATGCTGAATTCGCGGTCGGGGAAGTTGATGAGCACATCGTAGTTGCGCAGGACGGTCGATGGAATCTTGATCTCCGCGCTCATGCCGGGGAACGCAACCGATAGGGCATTCTCTGGTTTCTCGTGGATCCTCGGTCGTGCACCTGACAGAGAAATCTTCATGCCCCCAATTAAGATCTCAGGCAGCGGGGTAGGCGTGCCGCATACTTGTCCAGCGCATATAAGGGTCAGCCCCATTGTTTTAGCTAACCGCTGTGACAGAATCAGATCGGAATCTCCGGTATCGACCCAGCCTCGAACCCGCTTGGTCGAGCCGTCGGGGAGGGGCACGTAAACGTCGATGACGACGCGGTTGTGATCCAGCGTGACGGGAACGGTGACGGACTTGGGTTCGGGCTCAACCTTGGAGCTGTTTTGAGCGAGAGCTGAGGCTGTTAAAAGAGTCAGCGCGACGAGTGCCGTGGAAAATCGCATACCGAGATTGTACCCGGCTCGACACCCGCAATAAAAAAGGCGCAAGGAGAGCTTGATATAATCACGAGTTTGGTTTCAACGAGCGAGGATTTCTGTAGGCGCAGGTTTTGGAGGTTGGGTGGCACAAGCGGAGATCGGGATTATCGGCGGCAGCGGGCTTTATACCATGCCGGGTTTGACGAAGGTAAAAGAAGTGCGGGTGAAGACGCCCTTCGGCGCGCCTTCAGATGCTTATATCTGCGGTGTGCTCGAAGGACGCAAAGTGGCATTTCTGGCGCGGCACGGGCGCGGACATCGTATTCTGCCGAGCGAGTTGAATTTCCGCGCAAATATTCACGGATTTAAGCAGCTGGGAGTCGAGAGAATCGTTTCGGTTTCGGCAGTGGGCTCGCTAAAGGAAGAACATAAGCCGTTGGATTTCGTGATCCCGGACCAGTTCTTCGATCNNATCCCGGACCAATTTTTCGATCGCACGCGGCATCGCGTGGATACTTTTTTTGGCGGGGGAGTGGTGGCCCACATCGCTTTTGCCGATCCTGTATGTGAAGAGCTGGCGCGCATAGTGGAAGGTGCTTGCGAGAAAACCGGTGTCAACGGCAGACAGGGCGGAACTTATTTGTGCATGGAGGGTCCGCAGTTTTCCACTAGGGCAGAATCGAACGTATATCGCGGCCTGGGTATGGATGTGATCGGCATGACCAACCTGC
>PLUI01000004.1 GCA_003164855.1 Acidobacteriaceae bacterium | reverse complement strand
GCGTGTGCCGGAAGTCGTGCCACCCGCCAATCTTGACCCCGACTGCCTTTGCAGCGGGATGCAGATACCCACGGCGGGCGTTGCCTGGATCGACCACCCACTCACTTATTAGCCCCCCGCCGCTAGGCGGGGGGCTAAATCGATGCCAAAGAGGCGCTGCCGGCTGGCGATGGTTTAGCTCACTCTCTTGAGCTGTGGCACGCTATCATCGCTCGATTCTGCCGGCTCGGTTTTTAGCGCCTGCATGGCTTGCTCCAATTGTTGGAGGGACAGACCACCGGGAGTTGTCTTCTTCGCGGAGATCCAGTCAGGGTCGGCGATGGCGTANNGCCCATGTCATCGTGTAATACCCGCCCCAGGAGATAACTCGCGCTCCGGCGGCGTTATACCCAGCCAGAACAACTGCGTGGCCGCCCACAATCGTGTTGTCAGCTGCGGGATCCACGTCCCAGACAGGAAGCGGATTCTTGTCCGGCGGCATGATGTACTGCGGCACATTGAAACCGATGTAAGCCACGCCGCAGTCGTTGATCGTGCGTTTGATGTTGTCAGTGTTTTTCACATCGACCTCGACAAACGCATTGATCCGGTGCCGCTGCTGACCTGCAGGCCCGAAAGGCGCACCTTTCTTGAGGATGAACGTCAGAACGTGCTGTTCGTTTCCGCCTGGTCCCTCGCCACCATGCGAAGGTTTGTAGCCACATGCCTGCTCGTACAACTCCTCGACATCGATGTCTGGTTCGGTGGCCATTTGTTGGACGCCGAGTGCATTGTAGGTCCAAACCTGGATGGCGTGATAATAGGCAGCACATGTGCAATCGCCAAGCGTGTCGTTCAACATCATCCCCAGGTTCGGCGGCATTCCCTGCGTGTAGTCCACCGACGCAACCACCGGTTGTGGCGCAATGCCAGCGCTGGTCATGAGCGTATGCAACATGGGAATGCGTTTATCATGCGACCGAGCCAGGCGGCCCAGTTTGAAAGACTTTCTATCATTACTCATCGATGTATCCTCCTTTTGATTTTGTTGTTACTGACGCGATTTATGTCGGTTGCGTTTCCCGCGCGCGCGGCAAACGCCCCAGTTTGAAACCTGCTTTTTCAGGACGTAATCCGGTGCCAGCGGTTGTTGCTGCTCGAACTATTGCCCAGCTGGCAATCACACTTCCGGCCGTGGTCAGGCCGCCGTACTTGGCATAAATTTGCGCGGCCTGCTGTTCGGCTTCTTTTATATTGTTTTTCGGGTTCGGTATCTGCGGGTCAGAGGCGTTGCGGACGGCGTACCAAGAGAGTCTCGGAATGCCCTGAAGTGCGCTGGCCACCATGGCATCGCCCATCTCACAGACTTGACCGAGACCCTGAAGTTTGTAGTAGTCGGTGGAGTCGTCAAATGCGAAGCAGTCGGTGGTCACGATGGTATCCGCCGGATCGGACCAGATCTTCGGTGTGGACCTAGCGTTAGGAATTCGCGACGCATTGCTCTGGAGCAGAGCGGGCGTAGCCGCGCTTACTCCACCGGCGGGCAATGCCGATGCATTGAAGGATGCGTTATGCCAGGGTTCATTCTTGAATTGAGTTGTGCAATCGAAGCGCACATGTGCGCCGACGATTACATCTCCCAGCAAGACGTCCGCGCCGATTCCGCCGCCAGTGCCAGTCGTAATGAAGATCTCTGGCTTGACCGCGGTTGCGATTTCAGCCATTAGCTTCTTTACGGGTGTCGCGGGACCGTCGTACGCAAGATGCAATCCGCTCTTGATAAGCAATACTTTGGCACTGCCAATCTGGCAGGGGAAGTAGAGTCCCAAGCTGTGGTAGTAGCGCTGCATCTCCGCGGACGAATCGTTGAACGGAGCCGTCTTTCCCGTCACCAGCTTTTCATAAGCGCGCACATCGTGGCGGTATTCATACCAGGTGCTGATCGGGTAAGAGGGAGTCATCAGAGCTGCAAGTGCGCTGGCCTCGGCTGAGGTCCACGTAATCACGACCGCGTCATATCCTTCAAACCGTGCGAGGTCGTCCGTTTCCGCCGGCGCGGGCGTCAGCGGGACGGCCTTGGGAGCGGCTCCCTCGGGCCACGCAGGCGCTGTGGGTAGTTGTGCCGACGGACTCATGAACGCCGCTTCCAAGCCGGCATCGCGAAAGCGTTGTTGAGGCGCCGCTGGATCGTAGTTGAGCCTTACATCCGCAAAGTTAAGGTTCGACATTTGATATTCTCCTCTCGGCGGTGGACGCCGCCATTACTCAAGATGTGCTGTATGCGTTCTGAACGAGATGCGTGTATTGCCGCGTGACGCTGACAAAATGCACGTCGCGTGAAAGTGGTGATTTGCAAGTGTCTTTGTCTTTCTCGAAGGGAGCTTCCTTCGAGCAACGGCTCCAGAGGCACGCCGATTTCCTCGCAGGCAGGAGATAGCGTCGGATTGCTTGCGTTCTGCTTCTGCGAAGATTTCGTCTTACTCGTACTCGTAGTCTCCGGTACCGTTCTGCCACTGGGTATGCTTTTCGGTAAATTCGAGAGACCGAAGGAAGCCAGGAACATCGTCATGACTACGATGAGGCCAGCATTCTGTTTCATGACGACACCTCTACTAGATTCCTCGACAGCGCAACCCCTCTGCGCCGCTGATCACAATCTTCAGCGGGTGCGAAGCGGCAGGACATAACACTTACGGCTACGCACACTTTGACGTGGGCGTAAGAGGCACTTATAGTTTTCGGGGAAGTCAGCGGGTGGGAGCCCCCTCAGACGAGAAGCTGCTCAGCTTCACTCTCCCGTTCGCCGAAATCGCCTCAGCCTAATCCGTGAAGTTCCTATATGTCAAGCAGAAAAGAGGACCGGTACCGTTTGCACTTCAATCGAAAAGCTAGACCGTTTCTCATGCCTGAGGACTCAATAGCACAAGGCATGGGAGGCCGGTTTTTCATCCGTGTTGTGGCCTGCCATTCCGATAGAAGAAAATAGAGGACGGCAAGGTCTTCCCTCGGCTCGCTGTCACAACGGACCGGAGTTAACCTCGGATCTGGTTCTTCTGAGCAAGAGTGCTCACTCTTGCTCTGCCTATAGGGTGTACCTTCTTAGCTGCTGCCGCGCCCGACTTGTCACGCGTTTCTTCGATGATGGGAATCGCTTTCCCCGATTATCAATTCGCTGTCTGATGCGCTATGCTGGCGGGGAAACAAGAGCGGCAATCATGATTATAGAGACGGACGCGTCGGATCGCGGCGGTGCAGAAATCCTCCGCCGGTACGAACTCGATGGCGCTTACGACGAGATGTTCCGCGCCGTGGATCATCCGCGAAAACAATATCGTCTACTTCACAACTTGCTTTTGAGCCTGGGTCCGGGCGAACTGCGACGCAGCAAACACGAGGCTGACCAATCGTTCTTCAACCAAGGGATCACTTTTACCGTCTACGGAAATGACAAAGGCACGGAGCGGATTTTTCCTCACGACCTGCTGCCCAGGATTATTACCGCGGCGGAATGGGAACGGATCGAACGCGGACTCACTCAGCGGATCACGGCGCTGAATCTCTTCCTCAAAGACGTATATCATGAGGAAAAAATCATTGAAGACGGCGTCGTGCCGGGTAAGATTGTTTACACCTGCAAACATTACCGCCGGGAAATGCGCGGCATCAAAGTGCCTCGCGACATCTACATCACGGTGGTCGGTACGGACTTGATACGGAATCCGGAGGGGAACTTTGTGGTTTTGGAGGACAATCTCCGCGTCCCCAGTGGGGTCTCTTACATGCTCACCAGCCGCAGAGTGATGAAGCAGATATTCCCCGGGCTGTTTCAAAAATGCCGGGTGCGGCCGATTGAGCAGTACAGCCAGGAACTTCTCTCGACCCTGCGATTTCTGGCACCCGAAGGCCGGTCCGAGCCCACCGTTGTTTTACTGACTCCGGGTGCCTACAACTCCGCTTACTTCGAACATACTTACCTGGCACGGCGGATGGGCATTGAACTTGTCGAGGGGCGAGATTTAGTGGTCCACGATAATGTCGTTTATATGCGAACCACCTTCGGACTGCAACGCGTCGATGTTATCTATCGGCGAATCGACGACGATTATCTCGACCCCCTGGCATTCGAACGCGGATCGGAGCTTGGTGCCGTGGGCCTCTTCAATGCATATCGGGCCGGAAACGTAGCCTTCGGAAATGCGCTGGGGACGGGAGTCGCCGACGACAAGGCTATCTATGCCTATGTGCCCAAAATCATTCGCTACTATCTCGACCAAGACCCGATTCTGGAAAGCGTNNTCGGGTGGTTACGGCATGTTGATCGGTCCGCACAGCACGGAACAGGAGCGCTTGGAATTTCGAGAGAAAATTAACGCCCAGCCGCGAAACTACATCGCGCAACCGACAATCAATCTTTCGACCGCGCCGTGCTTTGTGGACGGAACCATCGAGCCCCGTCACGTCGATCTCCGACCTTATGTGCTCTACGGCGAAAAGATTACCATTGTTCCCGGTGGCCTCACGCGAGTGGCGCTGCGAAAGGGATCGCTGGTGGTCAATTCGTCTCAAGGCGGCGGCTCGAAAGACACGTGGGTCTTGCAGAATTAAGATTTTGAAGAGGTGGGATACCAAATATCATGCTTTCTCGCGTAGCCGACAGTCTCTACTGGATGAGCCGTTACTTCGAGAGGGCGGACAATGCCTCGCGCGTGCTGAAAGCGACGTACAACCTGATTCTAAATCCCGCAAAGTTTTCCACGGAAGAGCGTTGGTTTCGCGCCGTTTCATCGCTAGCCCCCGGTGCAGCTTCCAGCAACGTCGACCCGCAGCGTGCCCTGTTTTTGTTGGTAGCGGATACGGAAGGGGCTTTTTCGATCGTGAATTGCATCAGCGCTGCCCGCGAGAATGCCCGGCAGGTTCGCGAGGAGATCAGCTCGGAGATGTGGGAGCACCTGAATCGCCTTTTCCACGAGGTGACTGGCGTTGAGCTGCAACCCAATGACGACGCAGGTGCCATGCGAGCGGTGAGCCTGGTTCGCGAAGGCTCGTACAGGTTCAGTGGGATTACCGCCGCCACTATGAATCACGACGAGGCCTGGCATTTTATCCAGCTCGGCAAATACATAGAGAGAGCCTGCAATCTGAGCGTCCTGCTTGATGCCTATTTTGTCGTCGACACGCATGCCGATGATTTGGATTGGGTGGGCCTGCTAAGCAGCTGTGCTGCGTTTGAAGCTTATTGCAAGGCATGCACGGCCGAACTCAAACCGGAAAGGATAGCGAATTTCCTGCTGCTGAAGCCCGAGTTTCCTTATTCGGTCCGTTATTCTCTGGACCGAATGCACGAGGCTTTGACTGCAATCAGCGCCCTCTCTTTGAGCCGCAGGACGGAAAAAGTCGAAAGATTGATCGGGCGTTTGCAATCGATGGTCGCCTACGTACAGGTTGGCGAAATCATTGCCGAATTACACCAGTATCTTGCGGCAATTATCGAGCAATGTCGTGAACTGCATGCGGCGGTTCACGAACTCTATATCGAATATCCGATTGAGGGTGCCTTCCAAACCTGATGTTCTACGCTATTCGCCATTTCACGCGCTATCGCTACAGCCATTCCGTCTGGCAGAGCATGATGGAAGTTCGCATGCACCCCAGGAGCGAGGGCAACCAGCGCTGCTTTGTTTTTCAGCTGTCGGTCAATCCGCGAGCCCGCATTTTTGGCTATACCGATTCCTATGGCAATCTTGTGCACCACTTCGACTTGCCTTCCCGCCATGGCCAGCTCACCATCATTACGGACGCTCTGGTAAATATTGACGCCCAGCCCTCGGCTCCCGAGGTCATGGACTACGAAGCGTGGAGTGATCTGGAACAGCTCGTGGAGAAAAAAGACTACTGGGACATGCTGATGCCGAGTCATTTTGCGCGCTCATCCCCGGAGCTTGCGGAGTTGGCAAAGGAGATCGGTGCGACTGAGAGGGACGGACGAAGTCCTTTGACATTTCTGCAGGATATTGCCGCCGGCGTACATCGCAGTTTTAGCTACGTCAAGAAAAGCACCGCAGTAAATTCGCCGATCGAGCATGCCCTTCGGTTGAGACAGGGTGTATGCCAGGATTTTGCTCATATCATGATCGCACTGGTTCGAGATGCCAACATTCCCTGCCGCTATGTCAGTGGATACGTTTACCACAGCAGCGAAAGCACAAATCTCTTGGCGGACGCTGCCACGCATGCCTGGGTGGAAGCCCTTTTACCTGGCATTGGCTGGGTAGGTTTCGATCCGACAATTAATCGCCTCGCAGGCGAGGGGCACATTCGCACCGCAATCGGCCGCGATTATGCCGACGTTCCACCCACCATGGG
>PLUI01000033.1 GCA_003164855.1 Acidobacteriaceae bacterium | reverse complement strand
GCCAGCGAGGTCCATTGCATCGACTTCCGAGATGACATAGGCAGGCGGCGGCGTAACTGGCCCCGCATGCATCACCTTAGCGCCGGCAATGCCGATCGAGACGCCTGCCAACACTGCTAGCGCTAGTCTGTAGTTCGTCTTCATGGCTTCATTCTCCTCTGTGTGTTTTGGGCACCAGCACTCACTCGTACAAGGTAATTGAAGTTCCGCCTACCGAGTCTGCGTCAAGGTGGTTTCAGACTTTTGTCGCGACCTGTTGCCCGCAGTAGGGGTCAGTAATGCCAATCCCGGCGCCATCCCCAGTAACAGCCTGGCCTTCATTTGATCCCCAGCTCTCCGAACGGTTAGCAGGATAGCCAATTCCAACCAGTTGCGCGGTTCACGCCTGTTGTGCTTCCCAAGGGTCGAAGGTTCCAAGATTCCAAACGTGTCCCTCGGGATCGCTGCAGGAGAATGCTTTACCGCCATGCTCTTTCTCTTCAAGATCGATCACCATTTTCGCGCCGGCCATCTTGGCGCTAGCATAGATCGCATCTATGTCGGATACGACAAGATAAGGAGTTTGTGTCTCTGCTCCACCGATCTCATCCGGTTGCTTCAGCAGCTTGGACACCGGTGTCCCACTAATGACCGACCCGACCATGATCATGCCGTTGCCAAAAGTCAGCTGGGAATGCATCACCACACCGTCAGGACCAGCATAAACGGCCTGTTTTTCAAATCCGAAGGCCCGGCACAGCCATTCGATCATTGCCAAGGCATTTCGATAGCGGAGCCCTGGGATCACGGTTGATTTGCAGTTCTTCGCAGAGGTGGTCATTTCCATCATTCTGTCACCGAAGGCCGCCACTAGGCTTGGAAAATTCGGAACTAGAGAATGGGCACGTGATTTTGCCAAGGTCCGCGGCGTGCGGAATAAGTAGTGGGGTTGATACCGGAAAACGCGCGGAAATCATTGGCAAAATGCGATTGGTCGTAGTATCCGCAGCGGAGTGCCAGCTCCCCCCAAGGCACATCGACCCCGTTGTGCAGAGCTCGCACGGCGGTCTGAAAGCGGTGTATGCGGCACCACATTTTGGGGCTCATACCGACCTGTTCTCGAAACACCTGTGACAGTCGCCGCTCGCTTACTCCTACGGATCGGGCGCACTCGGCAACGCGGAAGCCTTTTTCCCGGAAGAGATGCATCGACTGATCGACCATCTCAGAACGCCGTGTGGCTGAATGAAGACGTCCGCTCAGGAGACCTTCCAGAGTCCTCAGCTTCTCGAGGGGTGTCGGAATCTCGCACAGCCTGTCCGTGAGAGACGTGCCCGCCCAGACCTCTTCCAAACCGATAGAGCGCTCAAAAAACAGGTCGGCGCGCTCGCGGAACAGCCCCGCGAAACCTCCGGGCTCGATCAAAATCCCGACCATCTCTTCCATGTCCGCCGTATCCACAAATCCGTATCGGGCTCGCGTACCTACGACGATGGCTCGTGGAAGACGCCGGTTTGCTTTTCCATGCTCTCCGCAGTCGGTGAGATAGTTGCGGGACAAGTTGAGGATGATCTGCATGCAGCCATTGGGCAAAACGCGTTCGCGATGGTGGAAAAACCGCGGCGCGCGGCAGTACCACATGGATCGAACTAACGAACGAAGAGGTGGATCTGGACGTTCTTCCAGAAAGACCATCGGTTCACTTGTTGTAATGGCAGACAAAACCTGGTACCTCACTGATCCTACCACTCGGGTCCCTCCGAGAGGTTGAAATCTCGGATTGGGCGCCCCGTTCTGGGAAGTTGCTACAGGGATCGCCATATCTTGCCCGGCCTCTTCTTGGCTGCGCTTGCCAAGATTAGCGTGACACCAACCCGGCTCGATCATCTTCACCAAGATGTTCTTCGAGGCCAGTTACGGAAGACGAGGCGCCAGCACGACTTCCACGTCCACTCGTATGACCGCCCTAGTCGCAGGCACCGGCTTTCAAAGCTTCCCAACCAATCTACTCTATGTTATACTTCGTCAGTTAGCTAACTGTCAATAATATAAAGGAGAAAGCGGTGTCCATATACGAAAGGCTTGACGCTCTCAACATCACGCTTCCAGAATTGACGCCGCCGGTGGCAGCTTTTGTACCTTTCCGGCGCAGCGGCAACCTGCTTTTCTCGTCTGGCCACATCGCCAAGATTGGCGGCAAACCATGGGTCGGCCAGCTGGGAGCGAATGTCACGACCGCACAGGGTATAGAGGCCGCTCGTGGTGTGGCAATCGATCTGATGGGCACACTTCATGCCGCAGTGGGTGACCTAAACCAGATCAAGCGCATCGTGAAGTTGATGGTGCTGGTGAACAGCACTCCAGCATTCACAGAACAGCATTTGGTGGCCAACGGTGCTTCTGAGCTCTTCGGAGAAGTATTTGGAGATATAGGGATGCATGTTCGCAGTGCCTTCGGGGTCGCTCAGGTGCCGTTTGGATCGTGTGTGGAAATAGAACTTGTCGCTGAGCTTCTCTGAAGCATAAATGTAGGTTTAGCGATGATTCTCGACCGCCTCAATCCGAGGAGGTCCTAGGATTCGGTTGCCTCCCCGCTCTCGGTCGAACGCTAAATGCACCTGCGCACCCACACATCATTGGTGTCCGGTACCTAACGCTGCGCGTTGTCGCTCTCGATTGTGATCGCAACGATTGGCCCCCGAACACGGAAATCTCCTCGACTGAAGACCTTGGCTTTCCTAGAGTGCAGTCCGCTTGGCGGTCTGCGCTACTGTCAGGTGCGAATCGCCATTGCAACCGTTACTGGGTAGAGGCCAGCAAAATCTGTGCAAGAATTGCTGGAGACTCTCAAACTTAGAAGACACTTCCGATATGGCCTGCTGCGCTTACTGTGGTACTGCGGGTGTTCCCTTGGAACGGGACCATGTGCCTCCCGCATGTCTGTACCCTCCCTCGAAGAGAGCACAGGGCAACCTTCAGTTAATCACGATTCGAAGAAAGGCGGCCTGGGTGATCTATCCGGCGTGCCCTCGCGATTGACGAGAAAGCGCTAGGAAGGGACGCATGGCTGGGCCTGCTGGGCTACAGACGTTACACATCCCACGGATTTACTTGCGTGCGTTTCGGCCTCCACTACCACTTTCACGATTACCGTATCATCCGCGATCACAGCGGGCGACGTGATTGCTTTCGGGGCAATCGGTTACTAAACATCCCCTTCCATGGGCCTCACCCCACAACCCAGCGGTTTATTCTCGAAGCCGCCGATCGACGCCTCCCAGTACAAGCAGGGCGCCGAGCCTGCGCGTTCGAGTCCCGCTCTCGGTAAGATTCAGGACCGGCTCACCCAGAAAGGCCTGACTCCGGACATCTGCCGCAACCTGATGATGGTGTGGCGCGAGCTGAAGGAAAGCTGGGCCATCCAGCGCCGGCTGAAGAGGCGCTCCGATTGCGCGGGATTGCCGACAGGCTACGCTGCCCGCTTCTGCTTAACGACACGCGGGCGGGAGCGCTGCTTTTCGTTCATTTGTTCTGTCGAAACTACCGTTCCGCCGAGGTGGGCTAGTTGCAGGAGATCATGCTGGATTGCTTGTAAGCGTTCGTGCCTCCGTCCGTGAGCGACGTGGGCGACGGTGCCATTCCGGACTGCCCGACGAAACTGGAGGTTCAACTCCTGAATGTCAGCGATCTCCTCTCGGAACCGCTCAATCTTTTCCCGAAGAACCCCTAAATGATCCATATCTTCACAATCGCTGGCCCGCACAACGTCCAGCATCCTTGCGCCAAGACAATCTCATCACGCTGCCGCCTGCCTGCTCCGTTGCACTCCGTCAGAATGCCGCCCGAGGCTGTGTGCTCGTTCGATGATTGGTATCAGCCGCTCCGGCAGTTCGCTCTTCATTACGTAATCATCCACCCCTGCTTGTACTCCAGCAGAACAGCCACAACCGAAGTTTCCTCCAGCGTCTTTATCGCAGTGTAGCCACTCGACGCCAGCTTGACGCAAAAACCCTGAGACTCCAGAGTTGCTTTGCGAAGCTCCAACATTTGTGGACGGTCGTCAATGCACAACAGAGTTGCAGAATCCATGGACATATTCTCCTTGGGGCTGTCATGAGTGCAGTTATGAGGTCAGGTAGCTCCCCGTCACAACACGACCGCCACGACCTGATGGCGCATGCGAGTTACAAATGGCTGTGCATTGGAGGACGACCATGGTCCACAAGATAAACAACCAGAAGATGCCCTTCTGTTCACAATTGCTCAATTCTAAAAAACAACAGGAGTTCGTGTCCCGAATCGGGAATTCGGCTCTCCGCGCTAGTTTCACCCTTATTTTCACCCATCGCCGTGAATTGGTTCGTCGGAGAAGAGAGTAAGCTCTGAAACACTTTTGGGATCGAACCAGGGTGATTTCTCAGCCTTGGTGCAGCTTGATGATGCAGAAGACGCGACGACCTACCCGACTGAACCTCTGGCTCTGCTCAGTTGTATGCGATGATTTAGCTCGTCAATGGGAAGGCGAAGCCAACTGATGCAAACCAGCCTCGGTAACTCATTCCCAAATTGGGATCACTTATTTCAAGCAGTGTGCAATTGTGCACACTCCCAAAATATGTCGCCGTTCTAAGTTCGTTTAGCAACATGTGAAGGAACTCACGCGGCCCTCCCCCCGTCGTCCGCTGTTTTCCTCTGATGGCGCAGTTTAGGGAGAGATTGCGCCATCTCTTTCAGGAGGGTACACGATGATTGAAGTACCACCTGGCAATTTGGATCAGCTTTCCGACGATGAGGAGAAGAAGTTGCCAGTCCTGACTCACAAACCAACAATCACATTCCAGTGGCCGCCAGATTGCTTGTGGCCTGTCATGGATCACGGACCGGAAGACGATACTTAACCATAAAATATTGGGAGAATGGAAATATGAGTACCTTCTCTAAGAAATACGAAAGCCGTGCAGACAATATTCTAATGTTTCACAAACGGAAACGCAGTGCGGTTGAGCTTATGCGCTCTTTTTTCGCTTCTCTGGCTAACCAACTGGCTGTCATTGTCGGCCGTTGCGATCTGCGGAGCGATCTGAAGCAAGGCTCGCAATCCACTAAGCGGGTGGCCGCGATTCAAGAGATAGGCCGAGGGATGGCTAAGGAGTTAAACGAATACCAGTGCCAAATGTCGGAATCGGCACGAAGCGCGGGAACGCAAAAGTGTGACGTAGCGTAATCCAAGCAGTCGTCGAACGGACGCGGGCTAGCGTCATTCGGGTTCTATCGCCCGGCTGCGAGCAATTGGCGGAAGCCTTGCTAATGAATATCCGTCTACAGTGAAGTCCAGCAGGAGGGACAAATCGTGATCAGCCTCGATCAAGTCAAAGTCACACCCCGCGATCAGCAGGTCTTGAACTTACTCGTGCAGGGCTGCAGCAATAAGGAGATTGGGGGCGAGCTGAATATCGCTCTTCGAACTGTGAAACAGCACCTGCGAGTGCTGTTTTTGCGAGCCGGAATCCTCGACGGACGTAAACGGGTGAAGTTGGCTCGCTATGTTCACGAAGACGAAAGTAAGGTCATGACACCTTGCGCCGGTCTCAACCCAATGGAAAGTCAGATTTCGATTCTGGTCTGGGAAGGCCTGACCAATCGTGAAATTGGCAAGATCGTCGGCACCAGCGAACAAATGATCAAGAACCATTTGCGCGGTGCATTTGACAAACTCGGAGTCTGGAGTCGGCTGGAACTGGCAATGTACGTGGCCAGCCATGGCGGAAAAGACTGGCTTACCGAGACCGACCGCCGCTTGCCCACGCTGGATCGATCTGCGCCAATTTCTGACATTGCCTGATCCCACGGGACTCGAATCGGGGCGGCGACTGTCCTTGGGCGCGTCCGCAGTCGTTGTTATGCGCATTATCGTGTAAAGCCAGTGAACCGAGACACAAAACTTCGGCGAGACGATTAACGTGTGTGCGAAACGCTTTATCACTCCGAGGATGCCATCCAAGCCGCTTTCCTCGCCACAAAAAGGTATGAAAACCTAAGCTATGACCATCGGCAAGGGCAAACGTCCGCGTGATCCCAACCAGCCTGCGAAGTGGATTGTAGACATGTCCACGGGCCAAGCAACCGAAGCGCCCGCATCCCCTCCACCACCAGCGCCAACCGATATATCTGCATACAAGGCTGCAATCGGGCGCAAGGGTGGTCAGATCGGCGGGACGCAGCGTATGAAGACCATGACCAAAGAACAGCGGTCTAAGGTCGCGTCGAAGGCTGCTAGGGCACGATGGAAAAAAACTTGACATCCCACCCGGCATTTGCTCACTCAGATTGTTCGCTTATTCCTTCCCTCGTTTAGCAAATTGCGCCGATATATGGGCAGCACCTTGGCTCCTGATAGTTTCGGCGCCATCACGCAGTTGCGCATCTCGTTTTGCGGACGACGAATACCTTTCCGACATTGCTCTTGCATTCCGACCGTTACACTGTGACTTGTTTGCTCGTCCATCGTAATCGTCAGCGCCGCTCCTGAGGATTCCAAACCGGGCTGACCGCTCCTGCCATGCGTGTCTGGGGCAGTAGACCCACCGGCCTTGTCCCAGAGCGTCGAGCTACACCGCTTTGACGGGCAATTCTCCGGGTTCTCGGTCTCTGGTATCCAACGATGCCCGCAAACGTCGCAAAAACCGATCCATCGAATCGGAAGACGCCTCAAAAGGTATGCGGGCTGACCATCTTCTGCCGAGACGAAACAGGGGGCGAAAGTCCGCCAAAAAATAGGGCTAGGAACGACCTCTTACAGACCACCGCCGCTAAGAGCCTATTTCGCTTTGAGTCGCCTTGGCAAATTGCGGAATGGGACTGGATTGGCCGCTTTCGCCCTTCGACCGAGGTCGATGAGTGAAATAGGGAGTGGGTGTTGAAAAAGTCCTTCAACTGAAGGTCTTTCATCTGCGAGCATGCCTTGGCCGGTTTGTTCTCGCTTCGTTCGGCTAAGTGGTGGCGGGCAGTGTTGGAGGTTGGTGGAGGAACCGCACCAACCGCTTGATGTTCTGTGCCGTGGCGGCAAGGAGGAACTGCTCGCATACGAACTTCAATCGGCGCAGACGCAAGCGGCGTACTCCGATCTGATTCTTCAGTTCTGCAAACAAGGCCTCCACTTTCTTTCTCTGCCGTTGTGCCTTGGCAAACTCAGGCGTGTCGACTAACGTCCGTGCGCGTTGCCGCGCCGGTTCGTGCTGGTGAATAACCAAGCAACGGAATGCCGCGCTGGTGCACTGTGGCCTTAGCGAGCATGCTCCACAACGTTTGCGCGTCCCGATGTAAGTATAGGAACGGTTGCGATGACTTTGGCCGCCATAGTTCAGCGGCTGGCCCGCAGGGCAGATATAGCGATCCTGTTCCGGTTCATAAGTGAAACGCTCGGGGCCGAAGAATGGACTCCTCTTTCTGTGGATACTGTCGCGGGTTCGCATGTACGGGGTGATGTCCCGATCCGCCAGCCACTGTAAGAACCCCCCGTTCCCATAGGTCGTGTCGGCGGCCACCGATTCGGGCGCTCGACCTTGCCACTCGGCGAAACGGGTCAACATATTTTGCGCGGCTACCGTCTCCTGACTCATGCGTGCGGCGGTCGCTTGCACGCCCACGATTACGCAACTCGCGTTGTCCACCAGATAGTTGTCCTAGTAGCCGAGCCGGGCCGGCGTGCCGCCTTTGGTCGGACATACCAGACAACAACCACTCCCACTAGGAAAAAGAGATCGTCTGCATCAAACCCAAGGATTGACCGGGGTATCCAATCAAACTTCGGTCCCCAAGAGATTGGATTTAGAATCCTGAACAGAAGAGCCGGAGCGTTCAGCCCCCTACAAAACAGGCGTGCCGTGGGCATGTACATCTCTGAGCCGCGCGGAATGGGCGTTCGGTATCCCCATTGCAACAGAGTCGCGGCAATCACAAATTGGATCATCGGTAGTATCGCCGCAAATTTCAATTTCATGATCGAGAGAAGCGTACCACGGCGGTTGGCCGGTTATCTCCGCCATATCACTCATCGACCCTTGGTCGCCCAATTCTCAATGAGCGAAATCGCCTGTTCTCGACAGACTATTCACCCCGAACGGTTAATCGATACGCAATCGCGGATGAGGGTCTGCGCTCAGCCTAAGTCTTAAAAATGTTTTGGCTTTAACACATATTCTCTGGGAAAAAGGAAGAAATACCGCTT
Organism: Acidobacteriaceae bacterium; assembly: GCA_003164855.1. Classification (GTDB taxonomy): domain Bacteria; phylum Acidobacteriota; class Terriglobia; order Terriglobales; family Acidobacteriaceae; genus Sulfotelmatobacter. Next base: position 6,361 of record PLUI01000033.1, on the reverse strand, counting down.
GTGAAATAAAGACGTCATAGCAGCCCGGGTCAACCACGAACGAAAAGCCGCCATCCGCTTCCGTGTGCATTTCCCTCTGTGTTCCGGCTTGATAGTCGCGAACGGAGACATAAGCGGCCCCCAATCCTGTGCCATCTTGGCGGACGACGACACCCTTCAAGGTTAAGGGGTTACTCTCTTGCGACAGCAATGGGAAGGTACAAAGGGTCAATAGAACCAGCATCGAAACGAAGATTTTCATAGACTCTAAACTCCGGCACTTACCGTATTGTCTCTCAAGTGTCGTTATATCCCCTCTCTAACAATGTCGGCGGCGTCACGCACTTTTTGAGCACACTGCTACATGCACTCGAAGAAGAGCGCCATTTCGCTCTCGTGGGTAGTTTGCGCTTTCCAACTTGGGCTCGCTTCTAATCGTTGGGGTCAGGAACTCAGTCCGACCCATCCATCTCTTCGATCACAACCGCGATCATGATTACTACTTCGAACTCCCTCGCGAAGGGGAGCGGGATACCCAATCATTACGCCGGTGATCTTACTGCGCACCATGAGGATTGGCATCAAAAAGTGTGCCCGCGAAAGTGGCTTCACGCGCATTTTCATTAGGAAATTGCTTCGTGGATTGCCCGTGAAGCGCAACTCATACGATAAATTCGTGCGATGGCTTCAAACCTAGAAATCACAAATGGATAAACAGAACCACAATTAAGGGTTGACATTCCAATTCATTGCGAACATTTTTCGGCACGATCTTGCAGTTCGTCAGCAGAACCTTCGATATGTTTGTACAGAGGAATCACATAATTACTCATTTCTCTGACAGCCGAACTTCCCATGCTTTCCCACTGCTTTGTTGCAGCGGTAGTCGGAAGCAGACTTTCTATTGTCGATAGGCTAGAAACTACGTCTGTCAGCGAGCCTTCCATTCCAATCTAGTTGCTCAACCGCGGGCGAAGTAGCTCTAAGGTGATGTTTCGCTTCACCACATCAAGATTCTCGGTGGCCACTTGTTGATGTTCAACGATCATCTTGCCAACCGCATAGGAGACCTGGAGGTTTTCCACATTTAGGCCTTTAATGAGTCTCTGCCAATTGGGAATGTCAGCATCTAGCCGCTTAACGAACGCCAAATATTCGGGCTTGGACATGACCTGAGCATTCGCAGCGAAACTCAGCCCAAGTGCCGCGACCGTCACAAACAGCAATTTTGTCGGTTTTATTTTCATTGCGATATTCTGCGCGTCATGTCGCTACCGGGGCAAGAAGAAAGGGGACCCCGGCCCGCACGTCTGATCTTTTTGGCATCGATTTATTTAGATCTAACGCCGCCGTAATCGGCGCACCCTGGCAGAGAAATCAATTGCAAGACACTTCGAGCAAGGACACCTAAAAGCAGTATCGTTCGGGAAAACAATGTGGCCGCAGTTTTTGCAGATCAAACGCCCGTTGGGAAGGACGGTCATTGGGCGGAACTTGTCATCGACTACGCAATACGGACAGCGAACTTCTCTTTTCTGCGCCATTTTCGCTGGCACTCACTGGTACAAAGCGGNNAAAAACGCACTGTCCACAATTGACCAGTCCAGCGGATGGCGTTGAGGTAGGATTGTTTAGGACTCTATTGTGCCTTATCCCTCTGAAGAGCGGCTTAAGATTTTGTGGCTAAAGGCTGGGGCCGCAACCGATCCTGCCGAGATGGATGACTTTATATTTGAATTCAGAGATGCCCTGCATGAGCACATCGAGCAACGCAGAGCAGAGGCCAGGAAGCTTGAGACAATGGCAAGCTGAAAATAGAAAAGCTTCGATGCCAGTCGGAGCGTACACTGTGCGCCATGCTTTCCCAGCGGACATAGCTAGGATTAAAGACGACATCGCGAAACTGGAGACAGCGCGCGATAGTTGCATCGAAGGCCCATGAGAAAGAATCTCTAATTCTTCCCAAGCGCGGGAATCTGCTGGCTCTGGATGTGATGATGGAGTAAAAACTGATTAGTCCTCGGTAGCCTCTATCACGACCCGCAGAGCGTTCTGGCTTTCGTCTAGTTCGTCAAGGAAGGTCAAGGCGCTCCAAGGAATGCTGCCTAGCGCCAAATCTTGCCCTATCTGTTTCAACTCGACTACCTGATGTCGGCTGCCGACGCTATAAATAACGAATGCGCCTATATGTCCGTGTGCCGATACCCGGTCGCCTTTCTTGGGGATGCGGCCTTTAGGATTCGCCATGCCGACAGTTTCCCACAGGTCCGTGCAGATTACTAGCCGGTGGAAATTATTGGCAATGATTGACTTTCGACACCAAGGGTGAAACCATTATTTTGTCGGGCGGAGTTGCAGGTTTGCCCGTACACCTGCCTCCGTTCTCGCCCTTCTTTGGCATTTATTCATCTTTCATCCTAGGAAGTTGTCTTCTGCATATTCGGAACCCTTTAGGGGGCGATTTATGACATCCGTGACAGCGGCCAGGAAACTCAGCCAGTTCGATCCCAAAACATTCCTTTCGACCATCAACNNTCAACGGCGGTAGAAAGATCGAGGCTTTTCCTAAGAAGCAGACCATCTTTGCTCAGGGCGACTCTTCCGATGCTGTTTTTTACATCAAGGAAGGAAAGGTAAAACTCACCGTCGTGTCGCAACTGGGGAAGGAAGCCACAATAGGCATTCTGAACGAGGGTGATTTCTTAGGAGAAGGTTGCCTTACAGGGCAGCCTCTCCGCCTGTGCTCCGCAGTCGCAATGACCGATTGCTCCGTGATGAAAATCGACAAGAAGTCCATGATGGAAGTGCTGCACCGGGAACACGCGTTTTCCGATATGTTCGTGGCATATTTGCTGACACGGAACATCCGATACGAAGAAGATTTGGTTGATCAGCTTTTCAATTCCAGCGAAAAAAGACTGGCCCGGATTTTGCTATTGCTGGCTCATTTTGGCAAGGAGGGTAAGCCCGAGATTCCCATCCCCAAGATCAGCCAGGAGGTGCTGGCGGAAATGATCGGCACAACGCGTTCGCGGGTTAGTTTTTTCATGAACAGGTTCAGGAAGTTAGGCTTCATCGACTATGACGGCGGGAGTGGGTTTCGAGTCCACAGTTCACTTCTCAACATCGTTCTCCACGACTAGAAATTTCGTCCCCCCCAAAAAAACAGGGACTCTACCCTTTTGCAGAGCTAGCCACTCTGGGCTTCGCCATTTCCTTGACAACCTCGGCGAGTGTCGCTTTGCCCGATTGCTTTTTTATTTTTCTTTTCCCCATATCGCATGATTTCACGAGTCCGGGGGCGTCTACTGGTCAATTTGGATCATGTATTCTGAGTCGAAGCGGGCATATCGCCATTCCGTCGCACTGAAGCCCTCACGGGGTGTGGACATCTATATTCCGAAACCTGCGCAATTGTGAACGGTCACCAGGGTGCGTTAGGGTTTGCCACGCCGGTGTGCGTACATAAAGCGGACCAAATCCTTGTCAACGTCGGGAGGCACTCCATCTGTGATCTCGGCAACCTTTTCGGGTAAGCATTGAGTGCAATGGCCTTCATAGTCTCTCCACAGCAGCATATAGAGGTTCAAAGGTGAGAGCTGGATGCCAGCCTTGCTGCTGAGAGGATACGCCCTATCGAGGACACCGGCTAATCGGCCTTCACTTAGGACATCCTTCGGACCAACCAACTGGTCTTTGTATGGCAGAATACGCATGCACTTCATTCCCTTTTTGATCTGCTCATGTTCTTCTCTAAGAGCGCTCGGGTATTCGTCTGGCGCCCATTTAGGCCAATCGCGCATTGGCGCTGTTGGGTCAATGAGTGATATGGGGATGTTACAACAGTTAGGTTCGAGTAACTGATTTCCGTCGTGCATTTTCTCTGCCTGTTGTCCAATGAGGTTGATGCGAAACCCGCTGCTGACTCTCTCAATTCTTGTCGTTGCCATTGGTCTGGTTGTCGTAGCAGGGGCAGTGTATGGTGGGGCATGATAACGCCTATCGCGTCCAGCGGGCGGATTCTCTGGTGCGGGACCTTCGACAGTTGACAATCGGCAGGTCCGACTACAAAGTTGCCGAAGCCATCGCAACGAAATTTGGAAATGCGCCACCGCCATATTGGGGGAGCGCTTACCCCAAAGAGAACTGTGCCGCACGCGACCACCTTGAATCTTGCGCGTTCATTATCGCCATGAACGATAGCCCAATAGAGAGGCTGTGGCTGAAACATCCCTCGTTACCCCATCTTGGAGTTCGGGACTGGCGGGGAAGCGTAGTGATAATTGTCGGAAACGGCGTAGTGAATCACTATTCGTTTTCGGTATGGTACGAGTCGTCAAATGGCCAGCAGCGGGGGTTTGGAACGAGGGAGAGCGAGGACTTGCCCAAATATGAACGGGTTCAAGCGCGAATTTCGGATTCCTATTCCGTGGAACGCAATGGGGCAAGCGGAACCGGCTTTGGCCTCCAATCATCCCTGACTCCAGCCGCAACCGAAGTCGAACGGTCGCGTGCGTCGCACTTCGCTTTTGCTTGTCTCGCTCAAAGGCAAGGCTGCGGCGAAATCTGCGAGGTGATGCCAGATGCATGGCTGGATTTCTATGAGAAGCGTGGTCGTCTCGACGTTGAGACATACGGTTCCGCTTACCTATTTTGCAGCGAGCCGCCGAAGTGAACTACTCGCAACTGTCGCAAACAGGCGATTACACTCAAAACCACGGTCGAATTGAGGCAAGAGCCTCTCTGGCAGTTGTAGGAATCTCTACCCGACCGTTACGAAAGTAAATTGATCCTGATTACCGCCGCTGCGATCATCCCACCAGCGTGTCCAGGCTCATGGTCTCGGTCATGCGGAGAGCTGACACCTTGGGGGATACTTTCATGCGGATTTCGCCTCGGTTTCTCACCGGAGTTTCTTTCGTTCTCATCGTCCTGGCGCTCGGTGTTACGCAGGCGCAGAAGAAGGAAATCAAGATCGGATTTTCGATCGAGGCCATGAAAGGCGAGCGTTGGCAGCCCGACCTCGACGAACTTCAGCGGCGCGTCCAGGAACTCGGAGGTACCGTCATCACCCACTCCGCCAATGGCGACGATGACCTGCAGTTTCGCCAGATCAACAAACTGCTCAAGGGCGGCATCGATGTCCTGGTGTTTCTGCCGCACGATACCAGCAAGGCTGGGCGGATTGTGGAAGCCGCGCACGCGAAACATGTCCCGGTGATCAGCTATGACCGCCTGGCCAGTGCGCCCGTCGATCTCTACGTCGGATTCGACCTCTTCTCTGTCGGACTCGAGCAGGCGCAAAGCCTGGTGGATCGCGCGCCCAAAGGCGACTACTTGTTGTTGGGAGGCTCACCGCTCGACGCCAACTCGAAAGTCGTGCGTGCCGGACAGATGAAAGTGCTGCAGCCCTTCATCGATCGCGGCGACATCCATGTCCTTGCCGATCTCTGGGTGCCGGAATGGAGCGCCACCGAGGCCTACATCATGGTCACGAAAGAACTGAAAAAGCTCAAGGCTGCTCCCACAGCGATTGTTGCCTCGAATGACGCGATCGCCGGCAGCGCCATCCAGGCGCTCGAAGACAAGGGATGGTCTGGCGGCGTGCTGGTCTCAGGCCAGGACGCAGATCTCGCCGCCATTGAGCGAATCTTCGATGGTTCTCAACTGATGACCGTCTATAAGCCAGTCGGAGATGAGGCGCGGGCCGCGGCTGAAGCCGCGATCAAACTCGCGCGTCACGAAGACGTGGACAGCCGGGCGGAGGTACCTAACGGCACCCTGACCACAAAAGCCATCCTGCTGACGCCGATCTGTGTCACTCGGGAAAACGCGCAAGAGACCGTGCTCAAAGATGGATTTCAGAAACTGGAAGTCATCAAGCACGGCCTGCCCAAAGAGAAGCAGGCACAGTTGGACAAACCATAGCAAAAGTAAACTGTCGGTAACAGGAGTGGGTGTTCAAAAAAAGGGCGCTTGAGTTGAGATCTTACCGGTTGGGGGTACCGCGTGCGGAGAGTTTTTCTCGCGAGGGCTCTCCGCGTGCTAATCACAGTGACTTTTTCAACACCCACAGGCGATAGCACTCAAAACTCCGCTCGATGGGGGTCGATGAGTGCTATGGGGATATTACGCCAACAATTCCTCTGAGCAGCCAGCCCAGCTTTACGACTGCAATTACTTGCGCCTTGACAGGTCATTGACCTAGATTGCGCCGCGAGCATCGTTTGTCCGCGTAGCATGTACTCAGTGGTACGAGACATCAACTTCCCGCGAGATAACGAGGCGTGCCGGTTGCTTGCGGTTGATGAAGCATCCCGCGCCAAGGAGTGCGCCGCTCCCAGCCAACTTTCATCCCTGAGCAACCGCCTTCGGTTCATCA
>PLUI01000065.1:1775-10360 GCA_003164855.1 Acidobacteriaceae bacterium | reverse complement strand
CGACGACTCCGGCAATGTCCTGTTCGTGACAGGAAATTCCGATAAGTCGGGAAACACCTATGACGGCGTTACCGATATTGAGGAGAGCGTGATCCAAGTGTCTTCGGATTTGACCACGGTGCTGGATTTATTTACGCCCGACGATGTGGGAGACCTGGACGAACACGATCTCGATTTCGGATCGGGAGGAGTGATGGTTCTTCCCGACCAGCCGGGTTCGATTCCGCATCTCGCAGTGGCCGCGGGCAAGGTGGGATCCATGTTCTTCATGAACGAAGACGACCTCGGCGGATACTCGACGACAGGCAACAATGTGCTGGGGACTTATACAATCGGTGACTGCTGGTGTGGGCCGGCCTATTTCGTTGATCCCAAGGATGGCGTGGCCCGGGTGGTGAGCAGTGGCGGAAGCACGGTCAGGGTCTGGAAGGTGTTGACGTCACCGACTCCGTCGCTGACCCAAGTGACCAGCGCTCCGCTGAAATCGGCGGGGTCCGGCTTCTTCACGAGCGTGTCTTCGAACGGCAGCAGCAACGCGATCATCTGGGCACTATCGCGGCCAAGCCCGACACAGTCGACGGTTTCGCTCTACGCCTTCGATCCCGACGTGGGAGGGACCACCATGAAACAACTTTTCGAGGGAACTGCCGGTACTTGGCCAACCGATGGATCGAACACCAATCTGGTTCCGGCGGTCGCCAACGGCAAAGTGTTCGTGGCTTCGTATAAGGAATTAGTGATCCTGGGATTGAAGCCGAAGGGGGACGCGGCGACGAAATAGGGCCGCGTCAGGAGTACGGAGACAACGACCATGAGCGGACAGCACAACTGGAGGATTTCTTTGAAGCTCGCAATCAGATCCCTGCTACTATCCGTCGTCGCGGCCACTGCCTTATACGCGGAGCAGCCTGCGCACAAGCAAGGCATCATCCAGCACGTCATCATTCTGGTTCAGGAAAACCGCAGTACGGATAATCTTTTCGGAAGCGACCCCCGTTTTCTGCCTGGGGTCAACATTGCCACCACCGGCAAGTACGAAGGGCAACCTAACGTCCCGCTCATAGTCCAGCCCATCATCACCTGCTACGGCCTCGGCCATAAGCATTCCGACTTTACGTCCATGTACGACAAGGGAGCCATGGATGGAGGCTACAAGACTCAAGTAGTTCTCCCACCAAACTGCACCGCTCCTACCAACCCGATGTACTCCTACGCCGATAACAGCAGCACCAGCTACCCTGCCAACGAAGTTCAACCCTATTTCGATATCGCCAAGCAATTCGGCTTCGCCAACTACATGTTCCAAACCAATCAGGGGCCGAGCTTCCCGGCGCACGAATTTATTTTCTCTGGAAGCTCCGCGCCGGTGTACAACGACGGCGAAAGCACTCCCTACTACGAGTGGTTCGCGGCCGAAAACACGCCGCTCGACTCACCAGCCGGCTGTTTCGGCGCGGTTACGAACATCGCCGACGAGCTGGGCCCTGGCCAAACCAAAGAATCGCCGGGATGGACAAATCCGAACCTGATTGGCGCAACGCCTGGCTATCCCTGCTTCAGCCACCCAACCATCGCGAACGTGCTTGATCCGGCGGGTATTAGCTGGCGCTATTACACCGACGACCAGACCGACTACTGGACGGCCCCCAATTCATTCCAGACCATCTGCAACTCCACCGTTGCCGGAGATGGCTGTGTGGCGACGCCGGAGAATTCCGATTGGAACAACGTGATCGACGAAAGCAGCGCAAACAATCCGCCGAACCCCGCGCAGATTCTCGAAGACATCGAGAACTGCAATCTGGCGCAGGTCAGTTGGGTCATTCCCAACGGGGCCTGGTCGGATCACGGGGGGAATGCCAATGCGAGTGATCCCGCGCCGGCGCTGGGCCCATCCTGGGTGGGCAGCATCGTGAATGCCATCGGCCAGGGCATGGCAGGGAGCACCTGCAATCCGCTGAACGGCCCGGTGTACTGGAGCAATACCGTCATCCTGATTACGTGGGACGACTGGGGCGGCCTCTACGATCATGTCGCGCCGCCCAGCATGGGCTATATCAATACCGGAGGCATTGGCTCGCAATATCTGTACGGATTCCGCGTGCCGCTGCTGGTAGTTTCCGCTTATTCGCCCTTGCCCGGCTACGTTTCCGGCAAGGCCGCCAATAACAGCGTCGCCAGCTGCCCAATGACCCCGACCTCGCGTTACTGCCACGATTTCGGCAGCACCCTCAATTTCATCGAATACATCTTCGGCAGCGGGGGTAAATCGCTAGGCGAAATCTATCCCGCCTATCACTACGCCGATTATTACGCGCTCGACGGCCCCAACAACTCCACCTGCAGCCCGGCTATCTGCCCCTTCGGCCTTTCGGATTTTTTCAACTTCAACCTGCCACCAGCAGTGTTCACGCCCATCTCCACCCCGTATGATGCACAATTTTTCATCAACTACACAGGAGAGCCAGAACCACCTGACGACTACTAGAGCGTCTTGGGCAGCGAGACCGGAGCAGTCTGCGGCATTTATACTTGGGCGCACTCCTGGCGGCCCTATGCAAACATTGAATGTGGGTGCAGGTCGAACGGATAAAGAATACAAGGAAGCTGAGGAACAGCGCCGCTCCTACCTTGTGCTCAAGGAACGCTATTCCTCATTTTCCGGATGCAGCGGCATCCGGGATGCCGGCTAGTGTCTGGGCTTTGGTCAGCATGGCGTCGAGAGCGGCACGGGGGAAGAGCTTGCCGTTAAGCACGACCGCTTGAATGGAGCGGGTGTTATGAATGTCGGCGAGCGGGTCTTTGTCGAGTAGAACGAGATCGGCGGTTTTGCCGGCTTCAATCGTGCCGCGCCGGGACTGTTGCCCCATAAATTGAGCCGCATTGCGAGTGGCGGCCTGGAGAGCGGCAAGCGGAGGTAAACCGGCATCGACCAGGAACGCGAGCTCGTCATGGATGCCAAAGCCGGGGAGGCAATGCGGATTCATGGTGTCAGTGCCGGCGAGGATGGGGACACCGATCCGGTACATGAGAGCCACAATCTTCCTGGATTCGTCGAATTCAGCCTTTGCCAACTGGACCATCGCGGCTCGAGCCGGGGGAGGAAAGTGACTGTAATAGCCGGCGTCCCATTTTGCCCGCACTTCTTTGCTCAGATATTGCAATCGTGGGTCATTCGTATCCAAGGGATCGTCGATCTGGCCTTGAAGCAGGGTGAGAGTGGGAGTTTGCCAGGTTTCATTCTTCACGAACTGCGCAAGCAGAGACTGGGCAGTGGCTTCGTCGAAAGATTCAACCTTATGAAAGTTGAGTCGAATGATGTTTTGCCCGGTGGCGATTTTTTGGGGCATGGTCGCGTCCGGCGCCCGGAACGAGGCTTCCAGCCTCTGCCGTTCTGCGGCGATGGTCTTCTCTTCCTTTGAACAACCCTCAGCCACCTGGGTGAGATGCTCGATGCTTCGCTGGCCGGCGCCGCTTGCCTCGGCCGCTGTCACCGCATCCGGTACATGACCTTCGAATGGAATGCCACGCTTTTTGGCCTCGTCGGCGATTGCGAAGTAAGCGTTGCGCGACAACCCGCTGTAGACCTTGATGAAGTCCGCACCACGCTGCTGCTGTTGATCCACTACTTCGCGCCCCTGCGCTTCATCCGCAACAACAATAGAATCGGGCCAGGCTGGGTTTGGACCATCGACGATGGGACTGCCCAAGTAAATGGTGGGCGATGGATCCGGATTGGACGCCTGCGTGGCGCGCCACGCATGGGCGTCGGGCGGACCTGACATGTCACGAACGCCGACCACTCCGTTCGCCACAAAAAGAAGATGACTCCAGGGAGCGCGGGTGTCTGACGCACCGTGGACATGCATGTCCCACAAGCCGGGGATGAGGAACTTGCCTGTTCCGTCGACGATTACGGCGTTGTGTGGAAGATGTATCTTCTTCGACCGGCTTACGGCAACGATGTGATCGCCATCAATGACCACGGTGCTATGCGGTTGGGCAGCGCGAGCGGTAGCATCGATCACAGTTACGTCCTTGATCACAAGCGACTGGGACCAGCCGCGAACACTGAAAAGAGCAAGCAGGAATATCAAGGACAAGCTGAAATGCAAATAACATCTGCGCACAGGCCGTTCCGGTGTGATATGCGGAGCCAGAATTCGAGCCATTTCAATCTCTCCTGGACGGTCAGGATAAACAGTACGCACTTTATCACGACCAATCTCGATCCATCCTGTTCAAGCCGGGGCGGAGCCTCAAACGGATGGTCAACTCATGACTTGCTTTTGACTCCGGAACTATCGTCGGTTGGCGAAAAATCTCTATGGCGCTCATTAGGCAAGCTACGTGCCTGAAAGCATCTTCAATTACCAATTACCGGGGTAACCGAGTGCGGGGGATTACCGTTGACGGTGGCGGGGGTGCGTCTCTACATTCGCCACAGGGGGTCGTATGAAAGATATCCATGAGGTGTTGCGGCAGAAGCAGACCAGGTACGCGCAACTGGGCAAGCAAATCGAGATGCTCCAGCAGGCGGCGGAGAAACTCCGTGAAGTGGCTCCCTTGCTTGCAGAGAATGACGACGAAGACAACGCGGTGTTGATGGAAGTGGACGAGGCTTTGCCCGGCGGCGACGCGATGGCGGCCAAGGCGGGTGCGGCCGGTGCGACCGGGGGAGCGGCTAAGGCGGCTCGACCGACGGCGCCACGTTGGCCATAAGTCCAGCCCTAAGACCTGGCCATAAGGCCAGGCCATAGTCTCGCCGTGGTGCGGCGGGGATTCGGATATGACTCTTCTTGCATTGTTGATTTCGAGTGACGATTCCGCGTGCGAGATCCTGGGCCGGGTGTTGCCGGCCTCGGGGATCGCGGTGGAGCGTTTCAGCGATGTGGCGACGGCGATCGATCGTCTTCGGCAACAAAAATTCGACGCGCTGGTTCTCGACTTCGAGAATGCGCAGGCGGCTGCGGAAGTGATTGAAGAAGGCCGCAGGCTGAATTCGGGCAACGCGCCGGTAACGGTGGCACTGGTCGCCGACCGCGCCAATGTGCGGGACATTCTGAGCGGCGGGGCGCACTTCGTGCTGTATAAGCCGCTTTACGCAGAGAATGCCAAGGCCGGGCTACGGGCGGTGACTGCGCTGCTGAATCGCGAACGGCGGCGGGCCTACCGCGTCCCGGTGCAGGCTCCGGTGGAACTGACTTTGCCGGATTCCCGCAAAGTGGAGGGAATCCTTCTGGATCTGAGCGAGACTGGGATGGATGTGCTGACGGCCGAAGCGCAGGCGGCGGCGACGCTGCTGAGATTTCGCTTTGTACTGCCCGATGGATCGCTGGAAATAGAGGCTCATGGGCAGGTGGCATGGGCCAAGACGAACGGGCAAACCGGGGTACACTTCCTGGATTTGGATGAAGCGGTGAAAGCTCAGCTTCAAGTCTGGCTGACGGCTGCGGCGGCGGCGATCCGGGCGGGAGCGGACGAAACCGTCCCGCACTGCAAGCTCACCGATTTAAGTTTGGGCGGATGCTACGTGGAAACCGATTCGCCTTTTCCGGAACACTCGCTGGTCGACCTTTGCCTGAAGACCGACGAGATGGCGGTGCATACGGAAGGCATGGTGCGAGTGGCGCATCCGGGTTACGGCATGGGAGTGGAGTTTCCGTCGCGCACGCCGGAGCAGCGGGCGCAGGTGGGAAATCTGATCAGCTTTCTGCGCGGCTGTCCGGAGTCGATGCTGGAGATGAGTGTTTCTCCGCGAGCGTTGACGGCGGACGTGACACAGTTTGAATCCGCGCCGGATGCCGGGAACGAAACTTCCGACGATGAAGAGTTGCAAGATCCCTTGCTCGAATTGCTGCGGCAGGCTTCTGCCATGCAAGAGGATGATTTTCTCGAGGAGCTGCGGCGGCAGCGGAGTGGCGAGACGGTTAGTACGTAGTTCCTTCCTGCTTTTCAAGATTCCCAGACCTTATGTTGCTGGTTCCCGCAAGGGTGCGGGGATAGTTTCTATGCTGAAGGCGGGGGCTGCCGACGGAAAAATCCCCGCCCGGGGCGAAGCTTGGACGGGCAAGCTCGGGAGCAGAAATTGCGTTGGGCTAGTCCAGTTCCCCAGCGGCCCAATTCTGGTCAAATGAGACCCGAAATTTAGAGCTTCACATCCGCAAAATCTCCTACGCCCATCGGTATCGCGGCCCACCCGTGAAACCGCCACGGGTGGGGCATCCAGTTCGTGCTAGCTCGGACGAAATGCTTTGGCTGGGCCAGCCCCCAGCAGAAATCTGTGCCCGTTACAAAGACCGAGAAAATCCATCGTGGAATCCGGTTCGCCTTGCCCGAAGCTGTGCTAAAATTAGCTCCGTTTTTCGTCTTCGGGACAGTCGCGCTCCGGGGCATCTGGAGGTCGCTGTTGATTCAGCCTCGCGGAGTTCTGTACCGTGCATTCTTAGTTTTGGCCCTTACACACGGGCTGGCATCCCCGGGCTTCGCGCAGTTCGAGACTAGGACTAGCTCCCTCGTTTCCCCGCAACCCGGGCCGCTGTCAGTAGCCACTGGGGACTTTAACCACGACGGTCGGCTCGACGCGGTTGTTGCATCCGCCTATGAAATTCAAGGCCGCAACAGCACCGAAGTACAGGTGCTACTGGGGAACGGCGACGGCACCTTTAAGGCTGCCGTGAATTACCGGGTGGGGCAAGCTCCTGACTCCGTCGCTGCAGCGGACGTCAACCACGATGGGAATTCGGATATCGTGGTCGCAGACTCCGCCAGCGACACCGTTAGCGTCCTCCTAGGCAATGGCGACGGCACCTTTCAGCCCGCAGTCAGCTTTCCTGTTCCTCAAAATCCTACTTTCGTCGCCGTCGGCGACTTCAACAACGACGGTAAAATCGATATCGCTACCGTCAACGGGTCGGACGCCACCGGATACTGCGACTGCGTGGCCGTGCTGCTGGGCAACGGCGACGGGACCTTCCAGGAGCCGCCGATCATTACATCTTTGGCTGCGCCCCCCACCAGCGCCTTCGGCGTCGGGCGCTTTAGGGCCGGCGGAAATCTCGACATTGCGGTTTCAGAAGAGTCCGAATTCACGTCGCAGGTCGAGATCCTCATCGGCAACGGGGACGGAAGCTTTCGGTCCGGCTCAACCTACGAAGTTGGATCCGGACCTGGCGCGGTTGCGGTCGCGGACTTCAATGGAGACAGCCACTTGGACCTGGCGGTGTCGGAGAACGAGGAGGAAGCCATCGGTGTACTACTCGGCAACGGCGACGGCACCTTCCAACCGGAAGTCCGCTACGGCACCAACTTTCCGCTGTGGGTAACAGCAGCCGATCTGACCGGCGATGGAACGCAGGATTTGGTGGTGGCCAATCTCGATTTTTCGAGCGGCGTCAGCACGCTCAAAGGCAATGGCGACGGCACGTTCCAGTCCGGGGTGTACTACCCGGATGGAGCGGAGGACCGTTTTGTAGCGGTGGGGGATTTCAACGGAGACAAGAAACCGGACATCGTCGTGCTCGACTTCTTGTACAGCAAAGCCATAGTCTTGCTCAACACGGGGACAGTTACCTTCTCACCCACTACGCCAGTGAACTTCAAGAAGCAGGCCGTCGGCACCAAGAGCGCGGCGCAAAAAATTATACTCACCAACACCGGCAAAACAGAATTGAAAATCTCGTCGATGAAAGCCTCCGCGCAGTTCGGCGTAAGTTCCACTTGCGGCGCGAGTGTGGCTGGGGGCGCGAACTGCACCATCAGCGTAACCTTCTCGCCGAAGACGCAAGGCGTGAAATCCGGGACGGTCACCATCAATGACAGCGCGTCGTCCAAGCCGCAGGTGATTGAACTGTCCGGCACGGGAACCTAGTCTCGTATTCTTCCCTGCTCCAAATCCAAAAGAAAAAGCCTCTCGCGGCGAGTGGCTGGCAGATTTTCGGGAAGGAACGCGAAGGCAGAAAAACGGCAGGCAGCGAGGACAACGGAATGCGCGAGAGGCCTGCGGTGGGGCGTCCGGAGAAGCGAAGAGCGCGAGCCCCGTCTCTGGCGCGGGCTCTTCGAATCTCCGCGATCTATTTTCCCCCAATGGGAGTACGGTAGCGGATGATTGTTGGGGTGTGGTTGCAGGAATATTAAATGTGGATGAAATAGAGATCAGCCTCGCGAGAAAGGATATGGTCGCATCCTTCGTGCTCCGCAGCATCGTAGGTCGTATCGGCGTGCGTCGTATCAGCGTGCGCCGCACCAGCCGTTGTGCGAATATGTACAGCAACTTGAGATAGCGTCTCCGCACGGAGGCTGGTAAGCGAAACTGGCGACCATTGGAAAATCCGGGCAGGCTGGCAGTTCACTGGCGCGCGGGACTGCGGGGACCGAGCGGCCCAACAGTCTGCGCCCCAGCAGTTTGAGGTGGGCGCCGCTTTTGTCGATTGCCGTGGCGGCCTTCGCGGTGGAAGTTCCCTTCTTTTTTCTCGGAACACCTTCCGGACACGATCTGGAGTTTCACTTGTATTCGTGGCTGGAAGTTCTGGGGCAATGGAAGCAGGGGATCGCATATCCGCGGTGGGCGGCGCTGGCGCACTTTG
>PLUI01000065.1:0-1759 GCA_003164855.1 Acidobacteriaceae bacterium | reverse complement strand
CGCGACGCGACTTTTGCCGCCGTGCTGTACGCGGTGAATCCTTATCATCTGGTGATTGTTTACTGGCGGAGTGCGTTCGCCGAATTCCTGGCGGCGGCTTTGCTGCCGCTGCTTTTGTTGCTGCTGTTGCGCAGAGACGAAAAGCGCGGGACCGTCTTGCTGGCGCTGGTTCTGGCGGGTTCCTGGCTGGTGAACGCGCCGGCGGCGGTGATGCTGCACTATTCGATGGCTTTGCTGATTGTGGTGATCGCGTGGCAGAGAAAATCCGGCCGCATTCTGGTGACGGGTTTGATTGCGGTGGTTCTGGGCGCGGGGCTGGCCGCGTTTTATCTATTTCCAGCAATCTACGAACAGAAGTGGGTGAACATTGCCGAGGCCGTGGGTGCGGGCTTGCGGCCGGGGGATAGTTTTTTGTTTGCCCGCACCACCGACGCAGATCACGATATCTTCAACCACCTCGTTTCCTGGGTCGCGAGCGCGGAGATCCTGCTGACTCTGGGGGTAGCCGTTGCGGCACGGAATTGGCGCAGGCGCAATCGCGAACTTTGGTTTGCGCTCGCGGCATGGGCGGGGGTGTGTGCATTCCTAATGTTGCCCATCACGGCTCCGCTGTGGAACATTCTCCCCAAGCTGCGTTTCATTCAGTTTCCCTGGCGGTTGCTGCTGTGCCTGGGCGTTCCGTTTAGTTTGCTGACCGCGCTCGGAGTGCGGCGATGGATATCGCGCGTGGCGATCTACCTGGCGATGCTGTGCGTGTTCGCTTTCGTGTGGCACCATCTTCTGCCACCGTGGTGGGACTACGCGCCGGATCTGCGGGAGATGCAGGACAACATGGCGACCGGCGTGGGATATGAGGGCACCGACGAATACACGCCGGTAGGAGCCGACCCCTGGGCGGTGGATAAGACTGCACGGCGCGTGACTGTGGCCGGGCTGGCTCATGCCGCGATTCAGGTTTCGGAGTGGAGAGCCGAGCGGAGAGAATTCACGGCGGAGATGTCGGGAGCGGACGAACTGGTTTTGCATCTTTTTAATTATCCGGCGTGGCGCGTGGAGGTGAATGGACGGATGGTGCAGGCAAGCACGCGTGAAGGCACGGGGGAGATGCTGGTCCCGGTGGAGGCGGGGACGAACCGGGTGCAGATTATTTTTGTGCGCACGTGGGATCGCACGGCGGGAGCGTGGATTTCGATGGTGGTTGTGATTTTTGTGCTGGTGTGGTTGAGGAAAACTGTGCGGCCGTATGCTGTGACCTCGTGATGCGGAAAATTCTGATTGCAACTTCGAATGCGGGCAAGCTGCGCGATTTTGCCGGGGCGGCTGTGCGGCATGGAATCGAAGTCGCCGGCATTCCTGAGTTCTCTTCCCTGCCGAGCGTGGTCGAGGATGGACTGACATTCGAAGCGAACGCTTGCAAGAAGGCCGAGGCTTACAGCAGATATGTTCCGGGAGAGATGGTGGTTGCCGACGACTCGGGGTTGGAGGTTGACGCGCTGAACGGGGCTCCGGGGGTGCACTCGGCGCGGTACGCTGCGCCCGATCTGCATAACAAGGAGCCGCATGAGGCCGATGCGAATACCGACGACGAGGCGAACAATGCGCGGGTGCTGCGCGAACTGAGGGGCGTTCCGCACGCGCGACGCACGGGCAGATTTGTTTGCGTGCTGGCTGCGGCACGGGATGGCAGGACCCTCGCTACGTTTCGAGGAACGGCTGAGGGGATTATTCTCGAAGGTCCGCGGGGCGGGAATGGGTTTGG
>PLUI01000039.1 GCA_003164855.1 Acidobacteriaceae bacterium | reverse complement strand
CAGCGTGGGAATAAAACCGAGATAGCTGCCGGTTGTGGACATGTAAATATCGGCTCGCGGCTCGTTGGGCTTGGCTTCGAGAGCAAACTTCATCCCGTAGGCACAATCGATATTGTATTGGCAAAGGTAGTTGATCGCCTCGCGCAACCGTTTGACCGCTTCGTCCGCTCGTCGGCAACCGTCGGTTTCAACGCCTTCGCGTCCACCCCACAAGACAAATATCTTCGCTCCTAATTCGGCACCGATGTCCATGACACGCATCGTTTTTTGCAGGGCATATGCGCGCACCTCAGGATCGTTCGCGGTAAACGCTCCATCGCGGAAAACAGGGTGGAAGAAGAGCGACACTGTGGCCATGGGCACGGTAATTCGATTTGCATCACACGCTTTCTTGAAGGACCGGACGATGCAATCGCGTTCGGAAGCAGTGGCGTCCATCGGCACCAGATCGTTATCGTGCAAGTTAACCCCCCAGGCCCCAACTTCCGCCAGCATGGCGACGATGTCATTCGGCGCAATCGGCGGACGCACAAAATCGCCAAAAGGATCTCTTCCCCGATTGCCCACGGTCCAAAGACCGAATGAAAACTTGTGCTCGGTTCGAGGCTGATAGTCATTAGAACCGGCCATTTAAATGATCTCCGTGAAACTGATATCAATTCAGAATGGACTTCATTGCAGGGTACATTTTTCGGTACGACGCATACGCACACTTCATGACCAGCGAATCCTCCGAGCACGGGCTGGTTTTTCCTGCAACGCGCACAACCGCGTCGCAGGCAGCGTCCACAGATGGCCAGGCTTTCGCGCCGACTCCGGCCAGGATTGCGGCTCCGTAGGCCGCTCCCTCTTCCACCTCGACGGTCTCCACTTCATGTTGGTAAACGTCAGCCTGAATTTGCCGCCAAAGCGCCGAGCGCGCGCCGCCGCCTCCGAGTCGAATCGTTTTCACCGGCACACCGATCTCCTCAAAAATGGAAAACGAATCGCGCAGGCTGAAAGCGACTCCCTCCAGAATGGCGCGAACAATGTGAGCGCGCGTATGCGATGCCGTCAAGCCAACCAGCATGGCTCGCGCGGTGGCATCGAGGTAAGGTGTGCGCTCGCCCATGAGATAAGGGGCCCATAAGAGTCCGTCGGAGCCTGGGGGAACATTCGCCGCTTGCGTGGTCAGGGCCTCGTAAGAATCACGGTGGCCGTTACTCGCGAACTGATCGCGGAACCAACGAAGCGAGAGCCCCGCAGCCTGGGTCACACCCATGACCAGCCAGCGATTGGCCAAGCCGTGGCAGAAGGTGTGCAGCCGCCCTCCTGGGTCGAGCGCCGGACTATTCGTCGCCGCCAAAACCACTCCCGAAGTGCCAATCGTTGCGCTGACCGTTCCCGGAGTCACAACGCCGATTCCGATCGAACCCGCGGCCTGATCTCCGGCGCCCGCAACCACGGGGGTACCCGCTTCGAGACCAGTAGCCGCAGCCCCAAGATTGGAAATTCGCGCGCACACTTCCGGGGACTCGTAGAGCCCAGGTAGAAGCGCCTTATCCATTTGAACCAGGTTTAGCATTTCCTGAGACCAACGACGATGGGCAACGTCGAGGAGAAGAGTGCCCGAAGCATCAGCGAGATCAGTAGCGCGTTCGCCGGTCAGGCAAAAACGGACATAATCCTTCGGCAGCATCAGAGAACGAACACGCCGCCAATTTTCGGGTTCATTCTCACGAACCCACAGGCACTTGGTGAGAGTAAAGTTGGTGAGCGCTGGATTACACGTCAGCTGTAGCAGCCGGGCCGACCCGATTTGAGAAGTTAAATCTTCCGCTTGCTTCTGAGTTCTCACATCGCACCAGATCAGCGCAGGACGCACAACCTGTCCTCGCTCATCCAGCAGAACCGCACCGTGCATCTGTCCGGAAAATCCTACGCAGGCAATGGCACTGCCGCGAATGCGGCCTTGAGCCAATGCGTTGCGCACGGCTATACCGCAGGCACGCCACCAGTCGTTGGGGTCCTGCTCCGCCCATCCGAGTTGCGGCGATGCAAAGGGCTGGTGTTCCTCCGAGGCTGAAGAAAGTACCCGCCCGCTCTCGTCAATGACAAGTGCGCGAGTACCCCCGGTGCCTACGTCGATACCCAGAAAATACGTCCCCACAGGTTGGCCGCTGAACAGAACTCTCGGTTAATGGAATAGCCCCTGCCGTGTACGTTAACGATTCGTATATTACCACAGATTACAGGATTACAAGCGTACAGAGCAAACACGACGTAGCCGTTTTGGAGGATTCTAGGCTGCCCGGTATTCCATACGCGCCGGCAACGCCGCCCAGAATCTGATCGTCATCTCATTGCACGAATCGAATCGGGGAAACAGCTTCGCCCATCGCTCGATAGCCGGCAGGGGACGGATGCANNCGGATGCAAATGGTCGCCGGAATCGTAGGCGGGAAGCAGACGCTCAAGATGCTGCGGGTCGCGCACAACGCTGTCGAAATCGATCACCGCGTCAAAGTGGCCCGGCGCACGAATCCATGAGTTGACCGCTTGCCGGTCAGCCTCCTCCAGCGGACCCGGATGGTAATAGTCTGAGCCCATATACGGCGTAAGCGTTGCGCCGAACACGCGCAGCCCGTGCGCGTGCGCGCGCAGGATGATCTGCTCATATGCTAAGAGCACGCGCTTCACGCGTGCTGCATGCTCAGGCCCCGTTACCCCGCCGTTGCGCGCCAGACCACCCAGATCGTTTATGCCCTCGAACAGGATGACCCAGCGCACGCCTGCGGGCGCAAGCACATCGCGATCGAAACGCGCCAACGCGTTCGGACCGAAATCATCGCTCAGCAGATGGTTTCCACCAATGCCCTGGTTCGAAAGACCAATGCCTCGCGTATTTGGCGACGCCTGCAGCCCCCGCGCGAGAACATCCGTCCAGCGATCGTTTCCATTGGTGGTCGCTCCGTGGCCATCGGTGATTGAATCCCCGAGCACGACAATGGAAGCCGAACCCGCAGGCGCCAGAACATCAATCGCGGACACCTGATACCAGTGGTCCACGTGCTTCGCGTCCGGCAGATTTACCGCGGCCACGAAATCGCCATGAACGAAATACGTGGTGGCGTGAGAGCCCGGATGTCCCGTCTGCCCTTTCGGAGGCGCATCGAGATGAAAAGTCACGCAAAGGTCGGAGAGAGCGGCCACAGGATAATCCAGAGAGTCGGACACGGACCCTGCCCCCGGCGGCACAGTTACGTCGCGGTTCCCCGCGAACGTCAAAGCCCTGTCGGTTGCTGGATCGATTGCAGACGAAGAAGGGGAGACCGGTCGCGCGATGTGCACAGACGTGAAGCGCAGAGCCTCAGTTCCGAAGGCATTCGACACATGAACGCGAAGCATCGGGCCGCCGACCGAGAGATGAAAGATCTGTCGCACTGTCGCATCGCGCAAATCGTCGGTCGCCATAGCATTCTGTGGCTCAGGAATTTGTTGCGCGGCTCCCCAACTGTTAATCCAAACCTGCGCGCCGGACTGCGCAGTGGAGCGCACCCCAACAAAGCCCAAAGTCAGCAGGATGGTAGCAACAACGCGGATTCTCAGTGCATGCTCCATGGGTCAGAAAGACTCCGTGGCCGTTCATGGCTTCGCTTTGACAGAACTGCCCGTACCCTGCTTGAGAACCACGATCTGATTCGCCTTCCCTCCGGGAAAGACTTCTCTTTCGCCGCCGGGCCACTGGACTTCGATACGTCTGTAGCTGGTATCGTCGGCGAGGCCGATATGCACGCGGGGATCGTTTTGCGAGATAAAGCTCGACCCTGTCTGAACTTCTCCCGAGATACGGCGGTCGGCGACATATACGTAGACACGCGCGCCCACGGCGTCGCGATTGCACTCTACTCCAATGGGATGCACCAGGAGCCAATTCTTCTTCGTCCCGTAATTCTTCAGCAGGCTCGGACGCTGATTCAGATTGTTGATCACCACTTCGAGCGATCCGTCATTCTCCAAATCTCCAACCGCCGACCCTCGTGACGCCCAAGGTGTAGTTATGCCCGGACCCGCATCTGCCGAAATATCTTTGAACTTGCCGCCGCCAACGTTCCAGTACAGCAGGCGCGGTTGCCGGTATTTAATGTTTGACGGACCTCGCTCCACCTCCGGATATACGTGCCCGTTGACCACCAGCAAGTCCTTGCGTCCGTCATTGTCAATGTCGAGAAAATGAATTCCCCACCCGAGAAATTGCGAATGCGTACCTAGGCCGGATTCATAGACCTGATCCGTGAAAATGCCATCGCCGTTGTTGTGATAAAGGTTGAGGACGTCGTCGCTGAAGTTGGTTTTGGCGATGTCAACATAACCATCCTCGTCGTAGTCCGCCACGGCGACGCCCATGCCCGCCTGCTCCTGGCCCGCATCGTTCAGCGCCACGCCAGATGCGATTCCGATCTCTTCAAAAGTTCCATTTTTCAGATTGTGGTAAAGCAGGCTGGGCCGGGAATCACAGGCGATGTACAAGTCAGGATAACCGTCGTTGTCGAAGTCCGATGATAATGCCGTGAACGCATAGCAACCCGTAGGTTTACCTATGCCGCTAGCCGCGGAAACATCCGTGAATTTCCCGTGGCCATCATTGTGGAACAGAAGGTTTCGGCCAGGGGGAAGACCTCGCGGACCACACATTACCGGCATACCCTTCCATTGGCAAGATCCGCTGGAACCCGGCGCCGGAACTTTGTTTCGATCGAAATCAATATAGCCCGTGACCACGAGATCAAGTTTGCCGTCGAGGTCATAGTCAAAGAAGGAACAGCCCGTGTCCCAGCGGATTGAGTTGGATTTCAGTCCAGCTGACTCGGTGACATCTTTGAACGTGCCGTTGCCTTCATTGTGATAGAGAACACTGTGGCCGTAGTACGTGACAAACAGGTCGGTATAGCCGTCGTTATCATAGTCGGCGGCGCAAACGCCTTGTCCCCAGCCTATTTTTCCGAGGCCGGCTCTCGCAGTCACATCTTCAAAACGCAGGTTTCCTAGATTGTGGTACAGATGACTAGTTGACGTTGCCCCTGGCCCTTTGCCGTCCAGAGTAGTTCCGTTGACCACAAAAATATCCATTAATCCGTCGTTGTCATAGTCGAAGATCGCGACACCGCTGCCTGTCGTCTCCAGGATGTAATCTTTCTTGTCCGCCTCCCCTGTGACATTCACGGCCGTCAAGCCCGCCTGTTCGGCGATGTCTTTGAAATTAACAATAATCGGCGGCAGATTGGCTTGAATGTGGGGCGTGGGGCGCGGCAGCGGACCCGGAGACGCAGAGCCCGATTGGCCCCCGAGCAATGGAGAGCACCGCAGTGCGACAAGACAGAGCAACAAGCCTGCTCGCATCCGTCGCGTCGCGCTCAGGCCACGGTGTTGAGCGACTTTCGGTAGCGCGGCGTTCACTCGTGTGTCCCCAATACGCCTTTCAGCATTAGTTCTTGCGCTTGCCTTCACCACGATATAACCACGCCATCCGAAGCAACAAGCCTACTGGCGGGCGCAGCTACTCTCCGAACCCGTGGACAAAATGAAAAAGTGTTGCTATTGCGTTACAACCGTCTGCTTGCCAGAGTACTGCACAACCTTGTCCGCAGTGTCGGAAGGCGCTACGCCGATACCGTGATTCTCGCCCACGAAAACCACGCGGAAGGTGCGGCTGGCCGGCATCCCTGGATACTCTCCTTGTCGATCGCCGATAATCAGAGTGCGCTTGGCGTCGTCCCAGCGAAACGCGATCGTGGCGTGGACGCCTTGCTCATAGTTGTAGTTGTCGTTTTCGTCTTCGTAAAGCGTGAACTCGCCATCCGCGCCGCCGTAAATGCGCAACTCAATGGGATCGGCGGGCTTTTCGGTCGACCATTCGACATCCGGCCCGAGGGGAACGATGGAGCCGGCGCGAATGTATAGCGGCAACTCTTCGAGCGGCGCCTCTGCAGTGATCTCGCGCTTCCCCTCGACGGATGCGCCATTCCAGAAGTCGTACCACTTCGCATCGGGGAGGTAGACCCGCCGGCTGGTGGCTGCCGGTTCGGTCACCGGACTTACAAGGAAGGCCGGGCCGTACATGAATTCATCCCCCGTGTTTTGCACGCGCACGTCGGTGCGGAAATCCATTACCAGTGGACGCATCGGTGTATAGCTGTCGTTCGTCGTCTTCCAGGCAAGCGAGTAAGTGTAAGGCAGCAGACGATAACGCAAACGATCGAAGCTGACGAGAATTTTCTGCGCCTCCGGTCCGTACGACCAGAGTTCGTTCTGATCAGTTTTGCGAGTGCCATGCACGCGCAGGATGGGGTTGAAGACGCCGTACTGAAACCAGCGCACGAATAGTTCGCGGTAAGCTGGATCTTCTGGATCGCCTGAGACGAAGCCCCCAATGTCGGTAGTCCAATAAGGAATGCCGGAGAGAGCGAAATTCAGACCAGCGGGAATCTGGCGACGATAGCTGAACCAGTCGGAGTTGATATCGCCCGACCAGGCGGTGACGGCGTTGCGCTGCGACCCCGCGAAGGCGGAGCGCGAAAGAATATACACCCGCTTCTTGTTGGACACCGCGCGCTGGCCCTCGTACACGGCCGTCGTGTCCAGCAGGGGATACGCGTTTACGTAACGATCGCCGCTGCCCATCGCGAGATTGTGACCCAGTTGAATGTTTTCCTCCTGGCCTTCGGTTTCCGGCTCCGTCGTATCCATCCACCAGGCATCGACACCAATCTTGAACAGACCTTGATCCACCTGATCCCAATAAAATCTGCGGGCTTCGGCGCTGGTCGCGTCATAAACCGCCATGGCATTGGCGTGGTAAGGCGGCTTGGCGAACTTGAACTTGTCGATGAACCATCCCTTCTTGTCCATGAAGTCGTAATTGGCCGATCCCGGCTCGAAGAAGGGCCAAATGGAAATCATCAGGTGGAAGTTCTCATGGTGCAGTTCATCGACCATCCCCTTGGGTTCGGGATAGTTGGCGTTGAAAACGAATTCGCCCTTGCGCTTCCACCAGAACCAGTCTTGCACAATATTGTCGGCGGGGATGTGGAGTTCCCGGTATTTTCGGGCAACGCCCAGAATCTCTTCCTGTGACTTGTAACGGTTCTTGCACTGCCAGAATCCGTAAGCCCACTTGCCGAACAATGGCGCTTGCCCGGTGAGTTCCCGATAGGCAGCGATGATCTTGTCGAGGTCCGGACCGTAGAAAAAATAGTAGTCGATGACGTCGGCCACTTCCGAGCTGATGTACAGATAATTGGCAAAGCGGTTGTTGAATCGGCTGCGGGNNATTCCGTAGCCATTGCTCGACACGAGAAACGGCACGGAGACGTTGGTGTTGTCCTGCGAGATGTCGACGGATTCGCCGCGATAGTTCCAAACGCCGGCTTGGTGCTGGCCGAGTCCATAGAAAGCTTCGCGGGAGCCGTAGATGTTCACAAAAGACTCGGCACGATAGGTATCTTCACCGTTGGCCTTTGCCGGCGTGAGCTTCCTGGTCGCTTCCTGCACCAGTTGCCTGCCACTGAGGTCGCGATAGGTAATCGCGCCGTCCTTACGGGTAACGACGATCTTCAATTGCGAGGTGCTCAGCGTGACTTCGTCGGCGTTGTCCTGCATTGTGAACTTCGTAGCCGGCCAACTCGTCTTGATGACTACGGGATCGGGACGGCTCGCCGGGAAAGAAGCAGTCGGAGAGTAGAGCACATGGACAATCGAGACTGAGCAGACCTGCAACCGGAGCGTCCCCGACAGCATGGTAAAGGTTACACCGTCGGTCTGTCGCTCGGCGGCAACCACGGGGTTCATTGGAGCCCATTGCCCGACCGCCAATGACGCGAGACCCAACACGAGAAGGGCCGTGAGGAAAACGCGTGATGGCAGCGATTTTATGTGTTGCATATTACGAAGACCTCGAAAACGGAGGTTCGTTGAGCACGATTTGCGATCGGATTGAAATCGCCGGCAAGATTATACCGAGCCTGACAAGGTCCAGTCAGGACGTTCCTCTCGGGGTGATCCATAGCCCCGCCGGGCGCTAGCATTCGTTCCGGCGTTCTAGCGCGCGGAAAGGCTGTAAACCGTGACCGTGTGATACGTCTTGCCGGCTTTCACCTCGGTGGTGGGAAAGCCGGTATGATTCAGTGAGTCCGGAAAGTGTTGCGTCTCCACGCACAAGCCGGACGAAATTGATACGGTTTCCCGTCCTTGCCTTTGATGGTCCCATCCAGGAAATTGCCGCTGTAAAACCGGATTCCCGGCTGATCTGTCAAAACTTTCAACACGCCTCCGCTTCCCGGTTCATAGACTTCGGCAGCTTCCATTAACCTCCCGCCTCTGCTATCCAGAACCCAGTTGTGATCGTAGCCGCGACCAAGGTGAAGCTGTTCGTTGTCCGCGTCGATTCTCGCTCCGACCGCGGTTGACTTGCGAAAATCAAACGGGGTCGAGTCCACCGCCTTCAATTCACCCGTTGGGATCAGCTCGGCGTGCGGTGAAGCGGATACTCACCGAGGGCGGAAGCGATGAGCCCGAGCTCGCTGTCGACTAGAGAAACACGAACGCTCAGGGTTCCAAAGTCGACTCCAGCCACGACCGTCATCAGCAAGCTCCGTTATCGCGGCCGTGATAGTACGTATCCCAGCCGAGATAACGCGTGGCCGCTTCTTGCACTGCGGATGCTACGCTGGAAAGATTGGCGGCGATATGGTGCTCAAAACCTTTTGCGCAGATGAAGTGCAGCAGCTTCTGCATTTCTGGAATCTCCACCACTCCGGCGCCGCCGAAGGTGTTCAGCGGATCATCCGTGAATCTGCCTTCCCCCACGTATCCGCGCATCTTGCCGAAGGTGTCGTCAGTCGAGAAGCGGGCGAAGCTCATTTTTTCCGGCTTGATCAGCCCTACACAGGTCCCGAATGTGTTCTCCTTTCCCACCGTGCCGGCAATGATTTCCTGAAAATCCATCTTGACGGAACGGAAGAAGTGCTTGGGCAGGTTGGAGCAGTGAAAGCAAACGCACTTGTCGGGATCCGAACCGTAAATGTTATTCCAATCCAGCAGACCGCTCGGCGTCTCCGAGGCGAGGGCCAGCGCATGCATGCTGATGGTCCCGCAAATGTCCACCTCGCAGGCGCTGGGGAACAGGTTATCGCTCATCATGCTCATCACCGTGCAGGGCACAACGCCAAAGTATTCCTCGAGCGACGTCCAGCACTGTATTGCACTCACGGTGCAATAGGTCTGCTGCATCCATTGTTCGATGACCACGCCCAGCTTGCTCATCTTGATCAATGCGGCGAGGGGGATATTGTTAGTAGACACATACGATTGGATAGCCGCGAGCTTAGACTGCACCGCGTCGTCGCTGTCCTTGAGTCGCCCGATACGTGCCAGGACTTCGGAAAGATCGAGCGTATCCACGGAGATGCCGCTTCGCTCCAGCAGCTTCTCGCTGTAACGAACCGTGTTGAAGGCCGCGGGGCGCGCGCCCAGCGCGCCCACACGAAGATTGGTAAAGCCACGCACCACACGGCAGACCGAGGAGAACCAGGCCAGATCCTTGCGGAATGCATCGGAGTCGGGCTGCACCGTATGCAGCGCAGTGAGCGAGTAGGGAATGCCGTACTGCATCATGTTGTTGCAGGCCGACATCTTGCCGCAGAAGCTGT
>PLUI01000076.1 GCA_003164855.1 Acidobacteriaceae bacterium | reverse complement strand
CTTCATCCGAATCTCCCGACAACTTCTCGAGCTGCGAAAGAAATTTCTGGTCCCCGCTGTTGCCCATGGCAATTACTGCATTCCGCCGCAGTCCCGCGCGTTTGCCCCGCCGTACCGGAGAGCCCTTGAATGTGCGGCGGAATTCTTCTTCATCCATATCGGCCAGCCAGTCGAGAGCCGGATTCACCAACTCCGGTCGCGCCTGAAATTCCTCGGCATTCGTCGCCGGCGCTTTCCGGTTCCACGGGCAAACATCCTGGCAAATGTCGCAGCCAAAAATGTGCCGTCCCATCCCTGAGCGAATCTCTTCCGGAATCGCGCCCCGCTTTTCGATCGTGAGGTACGCGATACACTTGTTGGAATCAAGTTGATAAGGCGCGGTCAAAGCATCGGTTGGGCAGGCATCAATGCATCGTGTGCAACTGCCGCAGCGATCGGGCGAGGGCAAGCCCGGTGCAAGCTCGAGCGAGGTCAGGATCACGCCCAGGAACATCCACGACCCCATCTTCTGATTGATGATGCAAGTATTCTTGCCAATCCATCCAATCCCCGCATATTTCGCCACCACGCGCTCGACAATCGGCCCGGTGTCAACATAGCAGCGAGTCACAACATCGTCGCTCGCAGCCGCATTCCTAACCGCCGCTTCCACTCGGCGAAGACGCTGCATCACTGAATCGTGATAGTCCTGCTGGCTCCATGCGTAGCGCGAAATCCAGCCGCGTTCCCGATTCTCTGCGGACTGAGTCTGAACCTCCGTCGAGTAGGGCTGCGCCGTGTTGTAGTTGATGGCGCACACCACCACACTTCGCGCCCAAGGAGCCGCATGGGCCAGCGACGCTCGCTTCAGCCGGCCCTGTTTATCGCGCGCTTCCAGGTACTTCATCTCGCCCGCGCGCCCCTCGGCAATCCAGCCTGGAAAATATTCCAGCTCTGGCGAGTTCTCTACCGGTGCGACTCCCGCCAGTTCAAACCCCGCATGTTTGGCGGCTCGCGCAACAGTAGCCGTAATTTCAGCGGATAGAAACATGGACGCATCACTCATGGCCTTGGCCCCATGCGGAATGCGTTGGGCCTTTTTCATTCTGTCATCCTGCTCTGGAGTAGGTTCGGCTGATCAGCAGGACGGTGGTTCAGATCCCCAGCTTCTTCACTTCCTCGTTGTAATACTTGCGGTAGAGTATGTCCCACTCCTGCGAGCCTTCGAGGATGGTGCGTTTCTGGCTTTCAATCTTCAGCCGGGCGGCTTGGTCGATTCTCGCTTCGTGGTTGAGAAGCTCTTCGAGAATTTTGCGGGTTTCCTGCCGGATGGTGTTCGGGTCTTCGATGAAATCCACTTCATCCATCGCCTTCAGCGCGTCGGCGACTGCCCGGGCCAGCACGTTCACTTTGTCGCGGCTCAGTCTCACAGCACCGCCTTGTACTTGCGCACCAGTTCGCTCTTCACTTTGCGGAACATCTCCTGGTAGTTGGCGCCGGTCTTATTCATCTCGTCCGAGTAGGCTTCAAGGATGACGCGCACTTCATCGTTGATGCGGTCCTCGAGCGTGAGTTCGTCCAGCAACGCGGCGTGCACGCGCTCCGTCACTTTCGGCACGGCCGTGGTTTCGATAGCCTTGCCGGCAATCAGTTTCTTGGTAACTTCGCGGGCCAGGTAGCCCACATATTCCTTGGAAAGAAGCATGTGCGGATAGAATGTCCTGTATCAGCAGGGGCTTTGTTTGTGAAACATAGAGTGTAACACGGGATTCACGGCTGGCGTGCGACCGCTGCAACGCGGGCACCGGAACAAACTCGTAGTTTCGCGGAATTCGTGACGTGTCGGAGCAAAACGAAACAGGATGAGCAAACGAAGAGCACTGTTTGCCGCGGGGTTGGACGCTATTTCGACGGTTTACGACTTCTATCGCGGATACCACCCAGATCGGTCAATCGTCGGTGGCGTTGTTTACTCCGTTATTGGCCTGATCGTTCTAGCATTGTTCTGGTGGCTATATTCCAAACGCCAAAGCTCCGATTGACTAACTCTCCCGACGTCTCCGCTGGCACCCAGCCCACCAAACAGCTTACAATGCTCTCGTAGTCAGATTCCGCTATGTCGCCCACACCAGAAGATCTAACCGTCCTCAAAGATGACATGATCGCCTTCATTGAAGGCCATGGCATGAGTCGATTCCACGGCTACGTGGATTACGACGAGGTGCAGTGCATCATGTGGGAGACGGGATCGAATCCCGACGGCTGGAAAGACTTCGTCGAACTCGCCAAGACTGCCGGTGCTCCGTTCCTTACCATGCACTCCTGGAAGCTCGAGCGTACCGAACTCGACGAATTAGTGGAACGCTTGTCCCACTCAGAATTTACCGACGGCGATGACGTCGAAGATGCCCGCTGGCTGCGCGCTCACGTCGGCAAAGTTGGATTCTTGCAACTCGGCTGGGCCTATCAGGGATCGATGTTTCTTTGCGAGTCGAGCACCGATTGGTACGACCGTTACCAGCGCCTGCTCGAAGTCTCCGAGGATTTCGGCGGTATCCCCATCGACGAACCGGATCAGGACGACGAGACCTAACCGTGCGCTGGGAACTGGCCGCGGTAGATCCAGCGCAAGTGCAAGCCCTCGCTGCAGCCCTTCGTGACCTCCCTTGTCTTCGCTCCAGCTCTTCGTATCGACCGGTCGATTCCACCGAGCGCCGCAATCCTCTTCACACTCTGGCTCGCCTGCTCATCCGTCGCCGATTGACCGACGCTGACTCCGCCGCGCGCTTTCTCGCTCCTTCAATCGCGCACCTCCATTTGCCCGAGCACATGACCGGCCTGCGCTGCGCTGTCGACCGTATCGACGCGGCCATCGAACGCAAGGATCCTATCCTGATCTATGGGGACTACGACGTCGATGGCACCATGGCGGTCATCATTCTTAAAACTGCAATCGAACTCTGCGGCGGCACCGCCGACTTCCACGTCCCACACCGCATCCGGGAAGGCTACGATATGCGCGACGATGTCATCGAGCGCGCCGCCGCCGCCGGCATTCGCCTCATTATCAGCGTTGACATGGGTATCCGCGCCTTTGCTCCGGCGGAAACCGCGCACCGCCTCGGCGTCGATCTGATCGTCACCGACCATCATTTGCCTGGACCGGACGGCGTCCCCAGAGCCCTCGCTGTCGTGAATCCCAATCAAGCCGGATGCGAGTACCCCTACAAACAACTCTGCGGAGCCGGCGTTGCCTTCAAGGTCGCGCAAGGATTAATGCAGCGCCGCCTACCAGAAAAAGACCAGACTCGCCTGCTGTTGTCGTTCATGAAAGTGGTCGCCATCGCGACCATCGCCGACGCCGTCCCACTGAGTGGCGAGAATCGCGTCTTCGCCAGCCTCGGCCTCGATGCTCTGCGCCGCGCCGTAAATCCCGGCCTGAAGGCGCTGCTGGAAATGGCGCAGATTTCCACCAAACGCCCCCCCAACTCAACTGAAGTTGCCTTCCGCATCGCCCCGCGCATCAACGCCGCCGGACGCATGGACGTGGCCCGCGACGTGATTGAATTATTCAGTGTGAAAGATCCCGACCGTGCCCGGCTGCTCGCGGGAAAACTTGATCGTCTGAACGCCGAACGCCAGGAAGAAGAGCGCCGCATTCTCCGCTCCATCGACGAACGCATCGCCTGCGATCCCGCCCTGTGCGAGGCTTATTGCATAGTGGTTGATGGCGAGGGCTGGCACCGCGGCGTCATCGGCATCGCCGCCACCCGCATCGTCGAGCGCTACCACCGCCCCGCCATGGTCATTTCTCGCCATGGTGAAGAAGCTTTCGGCTCCGGCCGTTCCATTCGCCCTTTTCATCTGCTCGAAGCCGTCGAGTCCAGCCGCGCTCTTTTCACCCGCTATGGCGGACACTCCCACGCCTGCGGATTCGCCATGCCCTCGGCCAACGTTCCTCAGCTGCGCACGGAACTGGATGCTTTCGCACGCACCCGTCTAACCACCGCAGATTTCGATCCCGTCCTCGAGGTACAAGCCGAACTACATCTCAATGAAGTCACGCCTGCACTTTTCCAACTGCTCACTCTGCTGGAACCCTATGGCACAGGCAATCACGAGCCCGCCTTCACCGCCCGCAACGTTCGCCTGATCGCTCCGCCAAAAATCCTGAAAGACAAACACATCAAACTGAAATTAAAAGCAAATGCCGGCAACCAGGGGCAGGGAACTGAGAACCGGCAGCTGAGGTCGGTTTTCGACGCCCTCGGCTGGAACATGGCCGACCGCCTGCAGCAATCGCCGCTGCTGGCCGGCGACGCCATCGATATTGCTTTCACCGTGGGCCACAACGACCACCCCGACTTCGGCGGCCTGGAACTAAGCCTGCGAGACTTTAAGGCCCCAGTCGCCGAACCGGTCAACCCGGATCAGGGGAAATTGATACCGTTGAGTTAAGATATCCGGAGAGGCCAGTTATGGACATGATGCCCCTCAAGCCGGAACGCAAGGCTCAACTAGAGGAATACGCTCAGCGGCGTGGCCAGGATCCCGCCATCGCCCTCGATGAAGTTCTGGCTGCCTATCTGGAATGGGAGCGGCAAGATTTTGAGGAAGCCGTTGAGGGTATCCGCAGGGGCCATGAAGACGTAAAAGCTGGACGCACTCGGCCAGCCGCTGACTTTCTCTCCGAGATGCGCCAGAAGCATGGCATTTCGCGTTAAAACAACGGCGCAGGCCGAGAGCGACGCGAGCGCAATACTTGATTGGCTGCTTTCGCAGCACGCCGGAGAGACCGGCATTCGGTGGTTTCTCGCGTTGGATGAGGCCATCGCGTCTCTTTCTACCTTTCCGGAGCGTTGCTCTCTGGCTCCTGAGACCGCGCGTTTTCCTTTTGAAGTACGGCAGCTCCTCTACGGTCGCAAACCGAACGTGTATCGCATTCTATTCACCATCGAGGGCGATGCGGTGAACGTCCTTCACATTCGCCACGGCCGCCGCAAGCCCATCTCCGAGCGTTGAGAAGCTACGGCTTCGCATCCACTTATTGCCTTTGAAATCGGGTCCGGCTGGAAGAGCTTTGGTAGCGGCCGATCGTCCGCAAATACGCGACCGCCGTGCCGTGAGGGGAGCGGATTATGCCCGCTCATTAGATCGCAGCGGCAATGCAGGAACGCGGGAAGCATCCCTTCCTTTGCATTACACTGAACTCAGTGCCGCTCCCCATCTACCGCCTCCGCCGCTGGCTGGCTGTTATCACCGTTCTCTTTACCGCGGTGGTCGCGGGCATGTATCTTTACGCCCGTCTGCGGCAGCACAGCGTGCTCAAAGGATTTCCCGGCAAGATCGCTTACGACATCAAGCAGACGGCCAGCGGATTTCAGTTTTCGAAATCCGAGTCAGGCCGCACGGTTTTCACCATCCACGCCAAAGACGTTAAAGAATTCAAGCTCAACGGCCGCGCCGATCTGCACGATGTCAGCATTATCCTCTACGGTCGCGACACGTCGCGCTTCGATCAGATCTACGGCGATGACTTCACCTTCGATCCGCAATCCGGCAACGTCACCGCCAAAGGCGAAGTGCAGATCGATCTGCAATCCAACCCCACCGGCGTAACCGGTCCCGATCAAGCTACTCCGAAGGAACTCAAGAATCCCATCCATCTCACCACCACCGACCTGGTTTTCAATCGCGATAGCGGAGACGCTTCCACCGCCGCGCGGGTTGATTTCCGCACCCCCCAAGCCACAGGCTGGGCGGTGGGTGTGCAGTATTCGGGAAAAAGCAAAATTCTCACGCTCGACTCGCAAGTTCATGTGACGTTGACCGGGCAGGATGCCGCCAGCCTCTTCGCTACCCACGGCGTCGTCACCCACAAGCCGCATGAAATCGTGCTGGATCATCCTCGGATGGTGCGCCAGGGCGGAACTCTGCAATCGGAGCAAGCCACGTTTTTTCTCGGTCCGGAGAATGAAGTCCAGCGCGTCCTGGCCAGCGGGAATGTGAATGCAGAGACCACAGGTCAGGAGAATGGCCAGATGCGCGCCCGCGCCGATGACGCCGAACTCTTACTCACAGCAAAGAAAAACTTGCTGCGCACCGCCACGCTCACCGGACATGTGCACGTCGAGCGCATCGGAGCTCAACCCATGCAGGGCGATGCCGGCCGCGCGGTGCTGGATTTCCTGGGCCAAAACCAGCTCCAGAAAGTTCATGCTTCAGAAGGAGTAAAACTGGCCCAGCATGCGGCCGCCACGAACCTGTCCGCGCCAAATGGCTCGCCTTCTGCCTCGTCGTCGCAGGATTTAGACATTACCGCACCCATCATCGACTTCTTCGTCGCCGACGGTCGCCGCCTCGACCGCGCTCAGACTTCCGGCGCGGCGCAGATCACAATCTCTCCAGTGCAAAATCCCAATCCCGCAAGCGCGCAATCAACCCAGCGCATCGTCATTACGGCCGGCCGCTTCGACGCAAAATTTGCCGAGACCCCCGAACGCCAAAGCCGGTTGACTTCCGTCCACGGCGCGCCCGATGCGAAAATCGTCAGCCTCGCGTCCGGCCTGCCCGACCGTGTGAGCACCAGTCAAACTCTTGACGCGGCATTCCTCCCCGAAGGCGGAATCGCGTCCATCACTCAGCTGGGAAGCGTCGCCTACACCGACAACCAGCCGCCCGACAAACGCACTCAAGCTTGGGCGGACAAGGCGCTTTACACCCCTGCCGACAGCATCTTGCTGCTTTCGGGAAGTCCGCGCGTCACCGATGGAGGTATGACTACAACCGCCAAAACAATTCGCATCAATCGCGTTACCGACGACGCCTTCGCCGAGGGCGACGTTAAGAGCACTTACAGCGACCTTAAAGAACAGCCGAGCGGTGCGCTGCTCGCGTCCGCTTCGCCAATCCATGTGACCGCAGCCAAAATGACCGCGCACAACTCTCCTGCCATCGCTCTGTACGAGGGCAACGCCCGCCTGTGGCAGGATGCCAACCTGATCGAAGCCCCCTCCATCCAGTTCGACCGTGACCGCCGTTCTCTCGTGGCCCAGGGAACTGCGGCGCACCCAGTCTCCACCGTGCTGGTTCAGGAGAAACTGGCGCAGCCTAATGAAGCCCAGCCCGATAGAACACAGCCTGAGAAAGTGCAGCCGGCTAAACCGCGGCCGGCCGACTATCAACCCAGGAAAACTCAACCGGAAGGCGAACACAAAGCGAACAAGAAATCTCAAGAAAAGTTCGATGATGCGAGCCCCGTGACCATAACTTCCGACCGCCTCACTTACTCCGACGCCGATCGCCGCGCTCACTATGACGGAGGCGTGACTGCACGTGGGACGGGCTTCGAAGCTACCTCCGATGAAATGGATGCTTATCTTATGCCAAAAAGCCAAAGCTCGAACAATCAATCACTTAACAGCCCCGGCCGGCTGGATCATATGGTCGCTCACGGCCATGTCGTGGTGCAACAACCAGGCCGGCATGCCAACGGCCAGACCTTGGTTTACACCACCTCGGACGACAAGTTCGTCCTCACGGGCGGAGCACCTAGCATTTTTGATGCCGAACGTGGCAAGATTACCGGCGTTTCGTTGACTTTCTTTAGGGGCGATGATAGGGTGCTCGTAGAAGGCGGAGCAAGTACTCCTGTGGTAACACAGACGCGAGTGGCCAGATAAATCCAGATAAACAAATGGCAAGATAAATGCGTACCCTGGCCACAGATGAAATTGGCAAATCGTACCGTGGCCGCCGCGTTGTAAATGGTGTCAGCCTGCGTGTGGAACAGGGCGAAGTGGTCGGTTTACTCGGCCCCAACGGTGCAGGTAAGACCACAACTTTTTACGCCATCGTGGGCCTGACCCCCCCTGACACTGGCCGCGTCTTATATGACGGCCAGGACATTACTGACGTTCCCATGTACCTCCGGGCCCGCCAGTATGGCATCAGCTATCTCCCGCAAGAAGCTTCGGTTTTTCGCAAACTCACGGTTGAGGAAAACATCCTTGCTGTGCTCGAAGCTCAGCCCATGTCATGGCACGAGCGCCGCGAGAAGATGGAGAAATTTATCGATGAACTTGGCCTGGAGCACATTCGGCAGAATCGGGGATACGCTCTCTCCGGCGGCGAACGCCGCCGCGTGGAAATCGCCCGCTGCCTGTGCATCAATCCAACTTTCATCCTGCTCGACGAACCTTTTTCCGGTATCGATCCCATCGCCGTTCTCGACCTGCAGAAAATTATCAGCGGCCTGCGGGCCAGTGGCATCGGCGTGCTGATCACTGACCATAACGTGCGCGAGACGCTCACCGTAACCGATCGCGCCTATATCATCGACGACGGCAGAATCTTCCGCCACGGCAAGCCCGAGCAGTTGGCCAGCGATCCGGAAGTCCGCCGCGTCTATCTGGGAGAAAGCTTTTCGCTTGTGTGAGAAAAACGGTGGTCGGTGCTCAGTTGTCAGTGGCTAGTAAGAACCAGACAACTCGATCAATGACTGACCACTGACCACTAGCCACTGCCCTAAGTCCCTTCCGACCACCCAGCCAAATACTCCTCCTGCTCCGGAGTCAGCCGGTCAATCTTAATC
>PLUI01000133.1:12943-20707 GCA_003164855.1 Acidobacteriaceae bacterium | reverse complement strand
AATAGGATTAGTCGAATTGTTTGCGGAAGGAATCCAGTTGTTGCTGCATCTCCGCGAGTTCTCTTTTTAGTTCCAAGACTTCGTTTTCGAGATAGTCCAGGCGGTCATCGTCTGAAGATCGGGATGAGGTGTGGGCTGAATCCGCGGGCGAGGGCGCCCGCGCCACATTGTCGCCGGAGAAGAGTTGCATGTAGCGGGATTCTTTGGTGCCGGGCTGGCGCGGGAGTACGGCGGCGAGTGGGGGCTGGCGCTGGCTGAGGCGGTCGAGGGTGGAGACGATGTCGTCGAGGGCTTCGAAGCGGTACATGCGTTCGGTGCGGCTGCGGAGTTCGCCGGGAGTTTGCGGACCGCGGAGAAGCAGCACGCAGAGGATGGCGATCTCGCGGCGGTCGAAATTAAAAACTTCCTGCAGGCGATGTTCGTATTTGGTGACGCGGCTATCGGCGCCGCTGGCGGGGCCGGCGAGACGTTTTTCCTGCAGGGTGGCGAGCGCGTCGCTGACGGAATCTTCGTCGAGCGTCATTACAGGGTCGCGATTATTTTTCTGGTTGCAGGCATTCACGAGGGCGTTGAGGGATAGAGGATAGTAATCGGGCGTGGTGATGTCTTTTTCAATGAGCGAGCCGAGAACGCGAATTTCGATATCGGTGAGGGGATCCACGAGGTGGATTGTACTGCAGAGGAGTGGTGGGATGGACAAGGTATCCTAATCGGCGTGCGAGGTAACGCGATTGGTTTCGAGTGAGATGGGGATTCTTGCGGTGGTGGCGGGGCCGATGGCGCACGGATTCGCATGGCTGCCGGAACTTCTGAAGGCGGTGGCGGCAGTCGCGGTTGCGGTTTATCTGCAGATCAAGTTTCCGCGGATGTGGGGAATTCTGGGACTGGCGCGGCTGGAGGGCTTTGGGAAGAAAATCGCGCGCAGGAAAGCGCTGAGTGTTTTTCTGGTGGGACTTTCGCTGTTTGTGATTCGAGGAGTGGGAGCACTGTTGACCGGCGTGCCATTGCCGCATTATCACGATGAATTCAGTTACTTGCTGGCGGCCGATACGTTCGCGCACGGACGGTTGACCAATCCTCCGCACCCGATGTGGGTGCACTTCGAGACGTTCCATGTGATCTGGCACCCGACATATATGTCGATGTATCCGCCGGGACAGGGGCTGATACTGGCGTTGGGCGAGGTGATGGGGAATGCGTGGATTGGGCAATTGCTGGCTTCGGCGCTGATGTGTGGTGCGATTTGCTGGATGCTGCAAGGCTGGATTCCGCCGCGATGGGCGCTGCTCGGGGGAATGCTGGCGGTGGCGCGGCTTGGGCTGCTGAGTTACTTCACGAACGGATACTGGAGCGCGTGCCTGCCGGCGGTGGGAGGCGCGCTGATTTTGGGGGCCTTGCCGAGGATTCAGCATGGCGCGCGCAAACGGCATGCGGTAGTGATGGCGATTGGATTATTTATTCTGGCGAACACGCGTCCCTACGAAGGATTTCTGTTGAGCCTGGGTGTGGCGATTGCTTTGCTCGCGTGGATGTTGGGGAAGAACGGGCCGGGGGTGCGGGCTTCGCTGGCGAGGATCGTGTTGCCGCTGGTGCTGACACTGGCTCCGCTTGCGGCCTGGACTGGTTACTACTACTACCGGGTGACGGGAAGCGCTTTCCGCATGGCTTATGAATTGAACCGGGAAACATACGCGATGGGGCGTTATTTCATCTGGCAAAAGCCGTGGCCGCAGAAGATTTACCATCACGCGAAAATGCAGGCGCAGTACGAGCGTGAGTTGCGAGAGGCGACGGAGAATCAGACGCTGCGCGGGTTTATCCGGCGCAGCGGTGTGAAGCTGTATTATTTCTGGCTGGATTTCCTGGTTCCACCATTGCCGTTTGTATTGATTGCCCTGCCGTGCGCGGCGCGGGACCGGCGGTTGCGGGTGCCGTGGATGATCGCGGGGATTTTTGTGATTGGGCTGGCAGTTGAGGTGTGGTTCCTGCCGCATTATTTTGCGCCGGCGGCGGCGCTACTCTATTTATTTCTAATGGAGTGCGCGCGGCATTTGCGATGGTTTCAGTGGCGCGATCGCGCTGTGGGACTGGCTTTGGTGCGCGCGGTTGCCGTGGTGTATGTGGGAACAGTGGTGTTGAGGATTGGATTGGCGGTGGGGAAGGTGCGTCCTGAAAAAGAATGGCAGCATGGAGATATGGGGCGTGCCGCCATAGTGAAAGAACTGGACGCATTGCCGGGACAAGATGTGGTGCTGGTGAAGTACGCGGCGGATTTTGATCCGGATCGCGAGTGGGTGTACAACGGAGCAGATATCGACGGGCAGAAGATTGTATGGGCGCGGGATATGGGAGCGGAAAGGAATCAGGAGTTGCTGGATTATTATCGGGGGCGGAAATTCTGGATGGTCGAGGCGGATGAAGAGGCGAAACTGGAGGCGTATGAAGGGCGGCAGTGACGGCAGGTGGCGGACGAGAGTGTCGGGCCCACACGATTCGGGTATAGTCTTGCGAAGAGTGTTGATGCGAAGACTGGAGCGGACATACTGGAGCGGACATGAGGATGCTGCTGAACTGGGTGCTGAGTGCGCTGGCGGTGTGGATAGTGTCGCGCGTGGTGCCGGGAATTTATGTGAGTGGACCCGTGGCGGCGTTGATTGCGGCGCTGGCGATTGGGTTCATTAATGCGACGGTGGGAGTGGTGCTGAAGATTTTGACGTTTCCCCTGACGCTGGTCACGCTGGGATTGTTCTGGCTGGTGATTAACGCGTTGATGTTGAAGTTTGCGTCGGCGCTGGTGCCGGGATTTCAGGTGCGTGGATTTCTGGCGGCGTTTCTGGGCGCGATCGTGCTGAGCCTGGTGAATATGGTGCTGAAGTGGCTGGTGCGGCCGGCAGGAGCTGGGCGGGATTATCGGTAGCAATTAGCAGTTAGCACTCAGCATTCTGCATTCTGCCAGACACGCTTCCTCAGGTTGTCGTGAGAACTCGTTTCAATTTGGTTACGATTTCTTCTTGCGCGGCTTTAGGGATTCCCAGTCTTCGTCGGTGAGGATGCGTCCTAGATTGCTGAATTCTCCGGCGCCTTGCAGGAATTCTCCGCCGTCCATGCGGATGACTTCGCCGTTGATGTAGCCGGAGCCGTCGCTCACGAGGAATGCGGCAAGATTTGCCAACTCTTCCGTGGTGCCGAAGCGGTGCAGCGGGTTGCGGTCGAGGGCCAGGGGCTCGAGTTGTGGGAGCGGCAGGACGCGCGAGAAAGCGCCTCGCGTCGGGATGGGGCCGGGAGCGATGGCGTTCATGCGGATTCCGCGATTGCCCCACTCGACGGCGAGGCTGCGGGTGAGGGCTTCGACTCCGGCTTTGGAGACGGCGGAGGGAACGACGTAGGCTGAGCCGACTGGGGCGTAGGTTGCCGAGATGCTGAGGACGGTGCCTTTGTGTTTGGCTTTGAGCCAGCGGCGTCCGCAGGCCATGGTGACGTGGAGCGTGCCGAGGAGGACGATGCCGATGACGGACTCGAAGGCGCGTGGGGAAAGTTCTTCGGTGCGGGCGATGAAATTTCCGGCGGCGTTGTTGACGAGGATATCGAGCGGAGCTTCGCTCCAGATGGAATCGATCATGGCTTCGACGGCGTCGAGATTGCGGACGTCGCAGGGCAGGGCGTGGATGGGGCCTTGGGGGCTGAGTTCCGCGGCGGTTTGCTCGAGAACGTCTTCGCGGCGGCCGCAGATGTGGACGGTGGCGCCGAGTTCGAGGAAGCGCTGAGCCATGGCTTTGCCGAGGCCAGTGCCGCCGCCGGTGATGAGGACGCGTTTGTTAGAGAGAAGATCTGCGCGGAACATAGGAAAATTGAGTGATTGAGCGATCGGGCGATTTGGCGATTGAACGTCAAAGGCCCGGAATAGGGATTTTAAATTACTCGATTACGAAATTACCAAATTACAAATTGCAGGCGATGCGGAAGCCGTAGTCGGCATAGTGGAAGTCGGGAGGGATGCTGGAGCGGGCGGAGCAGCGGGAGACTTTGATGTGGTGGCGCCAGGAGCCTCCGCGGGAGGATTTGCGCTGGCCGATCCCTGTGCGAAGCGCGGGGCCGCGGGGATTGCGCTCTGGCGAGGATGCGTAGTAGTTGGGATCGTACCAGTCGCTGCACCATTCGTGGACGTTATCGCAGAGGTTGTAAAGGCCGAGGGCGTTGGGGGCGTAGCGGGCGACGGGCTCGGGTCCGGTTTGCCAGCGAGTGGCGTAGTCGGGAAGAGATTCCGGAGGTTCGTTGCCCCAGGGAAAAGTTTCTTGTTCGAGATCGCCGCGGGCGGCGCGCTCCCATTCGGCTTCGGTGGGAAGACGGTAGGCGCGGCCGGTTTGGGAGGACAGCCATTGACAGTAATGGTCGGCTTCGAACCAAGAGACGCCGGTTACCGGATGTTGGGGATGGTTGAAATTCTTGTCGTTCCAGAATGGCGGAGCGGGTAAGCCTGTGACGCGCAGGTAGATTGCGTATTCTGCATTCGTGACCTGAGTTGCGGCGAGTGCGAAGGCGTCAATCCAGACGCGGTGGACGGGACGTTCGCAATCCTGACCGAGGGCGGAGCCCATGAGGAACCAGGCGGCCGGGATGGAAAGCAGTCTGGGTTCGAGGTAGGATTCGGGGTCGGGATGAGAGTGCGAATGAGCTGCCGACATTGCGTTATCTTGCCTAACTTAGGGATGTTGCCGTATAGAGCGATGCTGGATAAAGTTTATCAGCGCTGGCGGAGGGGTGTATGCCGGGACAGAAGCTGCGGTTCAAAGTGAAGATTGAGGGCAGGGAGGCAGGAGTGGTGGCAGCGATTACTCCGCCGGTGGACGTGCCGGAGATTTTTGGAACGCGTGCGCGAGTGCCGGTTCGTGGGACGATTAATGGGTTTCCGTTTCGATCGTCGCTGATGCCTTGTGGAGGCCGGCACATGATGCCGGTCAGGAAAACGTTGCGCGAGGGTGCGGGAGTGGAGGTTGGGGACACGGTCGAAGTTGTGATGGAGCGGGACGATGAGGAGCGCACAGTGGAGGGACCTGCCGCGTTGAAGAAAGCGTTGGCGAAAAATAAAGCGGCGATAGCGAATTGGGAAAAACTGGCGTTCACCCACAAGAAAGAAATGGCAGTTTGGATTGAGGGGGCGAAGCAGGAAGAGACGCGGGCGCGACGGTTGGGAAAAGTTCTGCAGGTGCTGGAGACGGGGTCCAGGTGGACGGGGTGACCTTTTACCGCTGGGGCCAAAAAGTTCTAAATTAAAAATTACTTCCGGCTTGTCCGTTAATCAGGACTTGTGCGCACTCCAAGAAAGTTCGCGGTAAGCCACCCAGAAGATATAATTCCCGCGTGCGACAACCTATGCGGCATGTAATGGCGCTTCGCTTTTCCAAAGCGGTTCTCGTTTTCGCAATCGCACTTTTCTACACGATTCTGGTCCTAAACAACCTCACGGATTACGGCTCNNTCAATTCGCCGCCAGTACATACGGTCTTCTACATCGGCATCATCGCCTGGGAATCAGTCACTATGCTTCTGTGCTGGTGGGCTGGTATTCGGTTGCTGAAATCGTATCGTGCGGACAGGGCGCAATTCGCCGCTGCACTGAACGTCGCCATGATTGCGCTGACCACGAGCCTGCTGATGTGGTTGGTGGCATTCCTCGATGTCGGGGGCGAATGGTTTCTAATGTGGCAGTCGAAAATGTGGAATGGGCAGGAAGAGGCATTCCGAATGTTTACCGTTGTCGGTGTGGTGTTTTTAGTTGTAGTGCAACGCGAGCCAACTCCCGATTAGTGGGCAAACCTTCCCTAATCCCTCAGGTAAGTTTGCCCGTGAACCGCCCGCGACCCACGGCGCTTCNNTTTTGATCCAGGATCTTACCTACGCATTTCGCCAGTTGCGCAAGACGCCGGGCTTCACCATCACTGTCATTCTCACCCTGGCTCTCGGTATCGGCGCCAATGCGGCCATCTTCACGCTGGTGAACGCCGTGCTCCTGCGCAATCTGCCTGTTACCGATCCCAAGACCCTCGTCCGCATCGGCGACACTGACGATTGCTGCGTCAACTCCGGCTACAACGAAGCTGGCGACTACGCTCTGTTTTCGACCGAGTCGTATCTCCTGTTCAAGAAAGAGCTGCCGGAGTTTGAGGAACTGGCCGCGATGGAAGCCGGATTCGAGTATCGGCCGCTGACAGCGCGCCGCGAAGGCCCGCAGGCCGTCGCGAAATCGGTGATGGGCGCCATGGCGCAGGCGTTCCTCGGTCTCATTGTTGGTGCGCCAGTCGCCATGCTCTGCGTCCGCTATGTCAAGGCGCAGCTCTACGAGATCACGAGTGTTAACTTAGGCGTTATGGCGGTAGCTATCGTCGTTCTGGTTGTCGCCGCTTGCATTGCGGGTATGATCCCAGCTCGCCGCGCCGCATCCATCAACCCCGTCGAGGCTCTGCGCTCTGAATAGCCGCGCGGAGTTCAAAAAGAAAGATCCAGGAGTTGAACGACTAACGTCCGCGCAAGGCGTGGACGATGGCGGCGATGTTGTTTTCCTGGAAGAGGCGGATGGCGGCGATTCCGGCTGCGCCGGCGTGCAGGCAGGACGCGGCGTTCTGCAGAGTGATGCCTCCCAGCGCGAGGGTTGGGATTTGCGAGCGGCAGGCTTGGCGGAGATTCTCGAGTCCGGCCGGGGTGGTTCCGGGGGCGTCTTTTTTTTCGAAGATGGGGGCGAACAGGGCTAGGGTGGCGTGTTTTGACGCGACCTGGGCTACTTCTTGTGGGGAGTGACAGGAAACGGAGATCAGCGGACTCCGTGGTGAGATTTCGCGGGCGAATCGCCCGCGACCACACGATTTATGCCATGCGGTTCGAACATCTTTTGGGGAGATGTCATTGGCTGGGAGATGAACGCCGTCGGCTTCGGCGGTCAGGGCTACGTCGGTGCGGGAGTTGATCAGGAGAGCAGTGGGCAGTTCTCGGTTCTCAGTTCTCAGTTTAAGGATGATGCGCATGGCTTCGCGGGCCAGTGATTCGAGGTCGCGCGTGGGGAGATCTTTTTCGCGGAGTTGGATGTAATCGATGCCGGCGCTGGCGGCTTCGGCGATTTTGTCGAGCAGACGATCGCGGCGGGTGCGTTCGTCGCCGGGAAAGACGGTGCGGTCGGTGATGTAGTAGAGGATGCAGCTATCCGCCATTGGCTATCAGCTGTCAGTTTAGAACAAGCAGGGATGGGCTGGAACCCGGAGTCAAGCACCGGGCTGCGCCCGGTGGACAGCCGAGGGCGGCTGTCCCCACGTACATACTCTCTCATAATCGTTACGGTCTGGTCTTGGCGATTTCGGGGAGGACTTCCTGCTCTTTTTCTTTCTTGGGCGGCGGGCCGCCGAGGTGGTATTCGGAGAGGCCGTCGCGGAGGAAGGCGAAAGCGTCTTCGGGAGTGTCGACGAATTTGAAGAGGTTGAGGTCATCGGGAGAAACGGTGCCGGCGTCGACGAAGGCCTGAAAGTTCATGATGCGATGCCAGTATTCGCTGCCGTAGATGACGACGAGAATCTTCTTGGCGAGTTTATCGGTCTGAGCGAGGGTAAGTATTTCGAAGAGTTCGTCAATGGTGCCGAAGCCGCCGGGAAAAATCACCAGCGCCTTGGCGAGATAGGCGAACCAGAATTTGCGCATGAAGAAATAATGGAATTCGAAGTTGAGCGCGGGGGTGATGTAGGAATTGGGGTTCTGTTCGAAAGGGAGATTGATGTTGAGTCC
>PLUI01000133.1:724-12866 GCA_003164855.1 Acidobacteriaceae bacterium | reverse complement strand
GCGGCGGCGATTTTTGCGTCGTTCTTTTCTATGGCGGTCAGATGCTTTTTGGCGGCGTCGCCGCCCTGGAAGCGCGCGGAGCCGAAAAAGACCACGGTGTCCTGGATCTGCTCGCGGCGAAAGCGGGCGAGCGGTTCCTGATATTCGGCGAGGATACGCAGAATGCGGCCATCGGGGCTGTTGATGAAGGGCTGATTCTCGTAGGCCAGAGGGGCGGATTTGAGTTTATCGATCATGCTTGTAATTCTCGTTCTTGACCCAGACTACCTTAGCGGTTAAAGCCGCAGTCAACCGTCGCATTTACCGCAGCGCTGGAGCGCTGCGCCACCCAAAAGCTATTGGTGATCGTGATAGTGGAGGGCTTCCCAGAAGCCGATCCAGATGTCGAGCAAACCCAGGCCGCTGCACAGGCCGCGAAAAAATCCGGTGGAGATCAAAGTACGAAGCCAGGGATAGGTGAGCAGGAGATAGTTATCGGTCCACTCGGGGGTCCAGGGCAGGATCAGGAGCAGGACGCCGGCGACGGCGCTGATCAGCACGAAAAGAAAGACCGAAGTACGATGCAGCCAGAGTTGCAAGCCGGACTGGGCGTGGGGCGCGGAAGGTGGCGGGTGGAGGAGCCACGCGCTGTTGTCGGCGGGCGCGGGAGTGGGCTCGGCCGGAGCGGCTGGTAAGTTTTCTACAGGCAATTTGGGGTCAGGAGTCACGGAGCGCTCCGTGGCGGGTGCGCACCTGATTGTGACGGCGACAATGGCAACGCAGGCAAGAACCAGGGTCCCTCCCCATCTCTTCGCTCAGGGTCGGGATGACAAGCGTGCTCGCGATGGCAAGGGTGCTGGGGACGGCACGCGTGAGAATTTGAAGCAAAACCCATCGGGCTATTCTACGACTTCAGGGGCTTAATGCGCTCGGCGACATCGCGGTAGTCGATGTTGCGGCCGTAAACCTCCATGAAGTGCTTGAGGGCGGAGGGTTTGTCGCCAGCGAGCTCGCAGGCGGAGGCAAGTTCATAGTGGAGAGCGGTGCGGGTTTCTTCGTCGATGCCGGGGGCATCAAGCGCCTTTTGATACCAGCGAATCGCGGCCTCGGGCACGCCTTTGTCGAGGAAGCATTGCGCCAGCCAGGTATAAGTCTGCATGACCTGCGGGAAGGGATGTCCGTGGTCGACAGCCTGGCAGGTCTTCTGCAGCTCTCCGATGGCTTCATCGAGCAGACCCATTTCGCGGAAGGCGATGCCGAGGTTGTAGTGGGTTTCGGGATCTTCTTCGGCGGCGGTGGAGCCGGATTCGAGATCTTGTTTTAGCTCGCCGAACATTTCGGCAAGATCGACGCCAGCGTCTTCGCCGAACGGCGAGGATTTGGCGGCGGCGGGTGCGCCGGGGATGAGCGTGGGAATTGGCGGAGCGGCTGGGGCCGCCGACTGCCGGGCGGCCGGGGCCGACGCCTGCGAAGAAATTGTGGGCGAGCCGGCGGACGCGGCGGCGGCGCTGGCGGAGACGGGAATGCCGACCGGCGAAGCGGGCGCTGGGGCGGCGGGCGCGGGCCGCTGCTGCGCGGGGGCGGTGACGGGCGGCTTAGTTTTCTGGACCGGCTGAGGCGCGGGCTCGGGTTCGGGAATAGGAGCGTCTTTGAGGAAGTCTTCGCCCAAAGAGGCTTCGAGATCGGCAACGAACTCGCCGATGACCTCAGTTTGAGGCACGCCGAAAGTTGTG
Source organism: Acidobacteriaceae bacterium (assembly GCA_003164855.1). GTDB lineage: Bacteria > Acidobacteriota > Terriglobia > Terriglobales > Acidobacteriaceae > Sulfotelmatobacter. Next base: position 11,154 of record PLUI01000133.1, on the reverse strand, counting down.
GGTGCGGCCTTGCCGACAGGCTCAAGTTCATGCTCGCCAGCGTGCTGGGGTTGCGAGGCTGCTTCCGATGGATGCTCGACCGGAGAGGTGGCTTTGTGCGCCACTGCTCCGGGAAGGAAATCTTCGCCCAAGGAAGATTCGAGATCGGAGACGAATTCCTGAAGCACGCCCGGCTTGGGTGCAGGTGTATGCTCGACGGCGGCAGGCGCGGGTGCGGGGGGCTCAGCGTGGAGCACGGGCGGAGCTTCGACGTGAGCGGCTTCCACCGGAGCGACCGGGGCAGGCGGTGGGGGAGCAGTTTCTTCGACTACGNNAGGTTCGTCGATGGTGAATTCCGAGACGGACTCGACGGCGGAGACTTCTTCCACGGCAGGCGCGGGCTGGGAAGCGGATGCGATTTCAACTCGAAGCGCGTTTAATGTGGCTTCGTCAGTGGTGAGAGCTTGCAGTTTTTCGAAAGCGGCCGTGGCCTGCTCGGGCATGCCGTGCTCGAGGTAGAAGCGAATCTCTCCGACGCCTTCGGCGATTTTTTCCGGATCGGGCTTCTTCTGCTGGGGCTTGGGCGATTCCGGTTTCTGGGTTTCCAGTTTAGCGGCCGGGATTTCCTGGCCGGCGTCGGTGATTTCGATTTCCGCGGCTTCCGCGGGAGGCTCTTCGGCTTCGATGGTAATGGCATCGTCCCACTCGGAGGAAAGATCGATCTCGGCGGGAGCGGCTTCAGACTCGGCGACGGCTGGCGGCTGGTCGACTGGTTCCTGATTTTGATCTTGATGGGCGGGTTCATCCCCGACGACGGCGAATTCAGGTTCTTCCGCGGACTCGGCTGGCGCGGCAGGCCACGGGGCCGAGGCTGACGCAGCGACCGTAACTTCTTCTGAATCGGTTTCTGCTGCTGTAGCGTCAATTGCGGGGGTCGCGGGAAGCGACGCGCGCTGCTCGTAGCGATCGGCGAGTTCGCCGTAGCGCGTGGCTTCTTCGGGATATCCGGCTTCGGAGTAGACGCTCTGCAAGGTGCGGCAGCAAACGCCGGCTTCAGCGAAACGTGCGGCCCGGGTGTGTAAAGCGGCGAGCCGCTGGTTCAGGCGCAGATCTGAAGGCGCCTGAGGCAGAGCGGCCATCAGCGGGCCCAGAGCCTTGGCGGGCATGTTGTAGGAAATAAAAAGTTCCGCGTCGGTAAGGGCGGAGCGAATGGCGAGAGCGACGGCGTCGGGATAATGTTGATGGACCGAAGGAGCGGTGGCTTCGAGTTCGTCGACGATGACGGCGGCCTCTTCGGCGGAAATCAGTTTGTCGGCGGAAGGTCCACCGAGCTGGCTGACCACCTGCTGGTAATTGTTCATGTGCAGGGGATTGCCAGGCTCCATGGTGGCGAGCTTCTGGTAGAGATCGCGAGCGTGGGGAAGATCGCCGGACTGGACCGAAGCGTGAGCCAGCAGCTCGATGACTTCGGTGATGTGAGTGGACTCGCCGGCTTTCTGAAAGAGATCGAGAAGCTTCTGGAGGGAAGCGGGATTGTCGCGCACATGCCCGATGACGGAATGCAGGTTCTTTAGAACTTTGTCGGAATCTTCGGCGAGCAGGCGATCGGCGTGCTGATCGTAAACCTGGAGCGCATTCTCGTACTGGCCGGCTTGCATAAGAGCGTCGGCGAAATTGGAGATGGCGGCCAGGTCATTGTGGACGCTCAGGAGCTTACTGGCGAGAGTGCCGGCGTCGGACAGACGGCCGTTTTTGAGATAAGCCTTGAGCAGATCGCGCAGGCCATCGGGATTGGAATCGAGATCGGAAACTTTTTGCAGAGCTTCGATGGCGGCTTCGGCGTCGCCGGCCTGAAGCAGATTGCGGCCTTGCATGAGCAGGGCGTAGCTGTTGCCGGGATCGAGCGTGAGCATGCGCTGCAGAACTTCTTCGGCGGCGCTGAGCGAGCCTTTGGCACGCAGAGTTTCGGCGGCGGCGGAGAAAATCTGCCAGGCGTCATTCTTTTTTCCGAGGCGGACGTAGACTTCCGCCAGCTTGACGCGCATGGTGGTATTTTCCGGATCCATTTCCAGAATCTTCTGGAAGATGCGGACGGCGTTATCCAGTTCGTTGGATTTCAGGAATTCTTCGGCTACTTGCAGGTATTGGGCGCGAGCGTCGTTGAAGAGTCCCTGCTGAGTGTAAAGTTCGGCGAGCTTCAGCACGCTCTCGAGCGAGGGCTTTAGCTTGCTGATCTTCTTATACATGGCGATGGCTTTGACCGTGAAACCCTGCGTGGCATAGGCATCGCCTACGGTCTTGAAACAGTCGGTGGCTTTGTCGGCATCGCCGAGGCGGGAGTAGAGGTCGCCGATGGTGTTGGTGACGGTGAGGTCTTTGGGATCGGCCTTGATGACTTTTTCGTACTCAGCGATGGCGTTTTGCATCTTGCCCTGCTGGACATACTTCTCCGCAGCGCTGAGTGCCTTCTGTTTGTTGAACCCGAAACCGAACGCCATAAGAGTACGAACTCCAGCCCTGGTTGCGAATGACGGTTGTGCGAATGACGGTTCCCGGGAGTATTGTCCGGGAAACGTCAGTTGGCCAAAATCCCTTTCAGGCATGGCCGGTTGGACAAGAACAATTGTACGTCTGGAGGGGTGGAATCGCATGGTTACCAAGGGTTACCGAAAGGGAGTGTACAACCGGGTTACCAAGGGAATCAGGCGTGGAAGCGGCGGTTCGAGAGTCTTTGAGCGGTAAATAATGAGGTTAGCGGTCTAGTACGAAAGCGTTATGTGGAAGCAGGGGCGGAAGAGTGTAACCTTCCGGCTGCGAAGTTGCGGGGAAATCTGAGCGAAGGGTGATCCTGATCATGACATGGATTAAAACCATACCGATGTCGGAGGCCGATGCGAAGCTGCGGCAGGCGATCGAGGGGCAGCGGGGGCTGTATCCCGTGGAGTATGCGACGCCGGTGCATCCGGATGAGTCGGGTGGGTCGACGATTGTGGGGTCGCACACGCTGATTCCGGAGGCGCTGTATCACGCGTTTGGAACGTTTGGGGCGCTGATGTCGCCGGAGTTGCCGCTGAGCCGGCGGCAGCATGAAATGATTACCACCATGGTCTCGGTGACCAACCGGTGCAAGTATTGAATCGAGTCGCACGCAGAGTTTCTGCGCAGGGTGACGCTGGACCCGGAGTTGGTGGAGGCGCTGGAAAAGGATTACACGACCGCACCCATCACGCCGCAGGAGCGGGTGATGGTGGACTATGTGGTGAAGCTGACCAAGGACGCGACGCGCGTTTGGAAGGATGACATTGAGGGGCTGCGGGCGGCGGGATTTGATGATCGCGGGATCTTGCAGATTACGCTGATCGCTTCGTGGTTTAACTATATTAATCGGGTGGCGGATGCGCTGGGGGTGGGGCGGGAGTGAAGTTGCGAATAGACCGCCGTCTGGCGCGGCGCCTTCTAGCGGGCGTCCTCCTCTTAACGCCCTTGCCCCTCCTGTTTGGACAGAGATCCAGTGCAAACGTGGACCGCGTTGTCGTTTACAAGTGAGAGCGAAAATTGGTGCTTCTGTCACAGGGAAAGGAACTTCGGTCGTACAGGATTGCTTTGGGTAGTGAACCCGTTGGGCCGAAAACTCGCAGGGCGACCACCGGACTCCCGAGGGGGTTTACATGCTAGATTCGCGAAACCCCAATAGCCGCTTCTACAAAGCCTTTCACATCTCGTATCCAAACTCGACAGACATCGCAGCCGCCGAGAAATTAGGCGTCAGCGCCGGAGGTGACATTATGCTGCACGGACTTCCGAGGGAATATGCGTGGGTGGGGAGGGCGCATACTCTGCACGACTGGACGGACGGATGCATAGCCGTTACGAACGAAGAAATGGACGAAATCTGGAGGCTGGTCCGCGTCGGTACTCCGATCGAAATCAGACCGTGAAGGGGTAACTAACGAAACTGGGTGACCCACTATCCCTGAACTGAAGCCCTTTATACAATGCGTTCTAAGAATCTGCCAGGCGGTTGTGCGATTGTTCCCTTCTGCTACTAAACTTGCCTAGAGGCAAGGCTTCGGCTTTATTTCTCTGCCACCTCCACTCTTCACTCCATGGCTGACTCTTTAGCAGACTTTTTCCTGACGAATTTTCGGGCGCATCGCGATGAGCGCGCTTATGGGCAGCGGCGGGGGTACCGGATGGAGTGGTTTACATACGGGCAGGTTCTGGAGATGGCGGTTCAGTTCAGCGGCGAACTCGAAGCGCGGGGGATTGGCAAGGGCGAGCGGGTGATGCTGTGGGGGGAGAATTGTGCGGAGTGGGTTGCGGCGTTTTTTGGATGTGCTTTGCGCGGCGTGGTTGTGGTTCCGATGGATGATGGCGCGGCTGGGGATTTTGCTGCGCGGGTTGCGGGACAGGTTGAAGCGCGGCTTTGGGTTTGTTCGCGGCGGCACGCTTCCGAGAGTGTTGCTGGCGTAATTCCTGTGGTGTTACTTGACGAAGTCAAAATCCCCACTTCTCGCAAAGGACGCGAGAAGTGGGGCACCCCTACACCATCGTTTCCGGCCGTCGGCCGCGATGACATCTTGCAGATTGTTTTTACGTCTGGGACAACTGCTGAGCCTAAGGGGGTGGTAATCACGCATGGGAATGTGCTGGCTAACATTGTGCCGCTGGAGCGGGAGATGCAGGCTTATTTGAAGTATGAGCGGTGGGTGCATCCGGTGCGGTTTTTGAATTTGCTGCCGTTGAGCCATGTGTTTGGGCAATTTCTCGGGATGTTTTTGCCTCCGCTGCTGGGCGGGACGGTAATTTTTCAGGAAGAGCTGAAGCCGTCGGAGATTGTGAGCACGATCCGGCGGGAGCGTGTTTCGGTGCTGGTGAGTGTGCCGAGAGTTTTGCAATCGTTGAAGCAGAAGATCGAACGCGATCTGGAAGATGGCGCTGCGGGCGCGAAAAAGATCGAGAAGTTTCGGCGGCGCTTTCGCTCGTCGGAAGGGAAACATTTCTTGCGGCGGTGGTGGATTTTTCGCGACGTTCACCGGCAGTTTGGGTGGAAGTTTTGGGCGTTTATCTCTGGCGGCGCGGCGCTGGATGGCGGGACGGAAGAATTTTGGGGACGGCTCGGGTACGCGGCGATTCAGGGGTATGGGCTGACGGAGACTACGTCGCTGATCAGCGTGAATCATCCGTTCAAATTGGGGAAGGGATCGATTGGGAAAGTGTTGCCGGGGCGGGAAGTGAAGCTGGCGGAAGACGGCGAGATTCTGATCCGCGGGGGCGGGGTGGCGGCGGGATATTGGGGCGTGGGACACGCGAAGGAAGTTGTGGATGAACGAGGCTGGTATCGCACGGGAGACGTGGGCGCGCTGGATGACGCGGGGAATCTTTATTTCAAGGGGCGGAAGAAAGAAGTGATCGTGACGCCCGCGGGGCTGAATATTTATCCAGAAGATTTGGAGGCGGCGTTGCGGCGTCAGCCGGAGGTGAAAGATTGTGTGGTGGTGGGGATTGAGCGTGGCGGAAACGCGGAGCCGTGCGCGATGGTGATTGTGCGAGACGATGCGCGTCTGGATGCGGTGGTGGAACGGGCGAACGAGTCGTTGGCGGAATTTCAGCGCATGCGGATGTGGGTGCGATGGCCGCAGGAGGATTTTCCCCGCACCAGCACGCAGAAGCCGAGGCGGAACGTGATTGCGGAATTTGCGGCGAGGAAAATTCTGCAGAATAAAGAAACGAAGGCTGGGAGCGATAGCCCGGTAATTGAATTGATCAACCGAATCGCGGGCCGAAGATCTGACGCGAAGCTCGATTCCGATCTTTCCGCTGACCTGGGATTAAGTTCGCTGGAGCGCGTGGAATTGATCGGAGCGCTGGAGGATCGATATCAGGTGGACCTGAGCGAGACTCGTTTTAGCGCGGCGCGGACGGTGGGCGATGTGGAACGGATGTTGCGTGGTGAGGCGCGGACGCGGGCGGAGTATCACTATCCGGCGTGGGTATTGCGATGGCCGGTGACGTGGGTGCGATGGCTGGCGCATTATTTGTTAATGAGGCCGGCGATGCTGCTGCTGGGCTGGCCGCGGATCGAAGGGCGGGAAAATTTGCACGGGTGGAGTGGGCCGCTGCTGGTGGTCTGCAATCATATTGCTGACGTAGACGTTGGGTTCGTGCAGACGGCTTTACCGGCGCGGCTGCGCAACCGGATCGCGACGGCGACCGGTGGAGAGGCGCTGGAGGCGCTGCGCACACCGGCTGCGGGCAGAGGTTTTTTCGGAAGAATTTATGACCGGATGCAGTGGGGGTTGGGTGTTTCTTTACTGAACTTATTTCCACTGCCGCGCGAGGCCGGATTCCGGCAGAGTTTTGCTTACGCGGGTCGGGCCGTGGATCGCGGATACAGCGTGCTGGTGTTTCCGGAGGGGCGGCATACGGTGGATGGGAAGGTGAATCCGTTTCGCGCGGGGATTGGGCTGTTGGCGAATAATCTGAACATTCCGGTGTTGCCGATGCGAATTGTGGGATTGTTTGAAGTGAAGCAGGCGGGGAAAAATTTTGCACGACCGGGGAAGATTGGAGTCCGCATTGGACGGCCGATGCAGTTTGCGGCGGGCAGCGATCCCGCGCAGATCGCGCGGGAGTTACAGAGCGCAGTGGAAGAGTTGTAGCGGGACGCACAGTTTTTCGCGAGATCCCGCAGCGGCTAAAGCCGCTTTATGAGAGAGCGCTTATCGCAGCGGTGAACCGCTGCGCCACCCAAAATCAAGTGCCGCTGCGCCACCCAAAATCAAGTGCCGCAATTTCATTCTTCGTCGTTATTCTTTATCTTTATTCTTCATCCATGCCACCGTCTTCTTGGTGCTGGTCTGTGTCGATTTTCACTTCCGGCAGGCTGGCGCCGGTGAGAGCGTGATTGAGGGCCGGTAGATCCACGGTGCGGAGCGCATCCCAACGTTGCATGACGTCTTGTGCGTCGTGTTCGGTTGCGGCTACGGCTGCTGCCTGTGAGCTGGTTGGCTCCGCATCCACCTGCCAAACCTGGCCGTACAACGTTGCGACTTGTGCGTTCACTCGGGAGAGAGTGATTTCGTTGGCGGGCGGCGCTGCGAAACCTGCCGGCGCTCCGAGAATTCCCACGAGTTTGTTTTGGAAGGCCTGGACGGAATCGTGAACCGGCCCAGTGGCTTGCTGGCTCAACTTTTGCAACGGATCGCGAATCGATCCAGCCTGGAGAGTTGCTTGTGAAGTCTGGCTGAGGAGAGCTGCCAGGTGGGTTTCGAACTGGAACTTTTTCTCGAGTCCGGCTGCCGAGGTTTTTACGCGCGGATCCATCTTTACGACGAAGGGCGCGGTGAAACTTTTGCCATCGGCGGTGAAGCGTGCGGTATAGGTTCCGGGCAACGCGGTGGGGCCGAGCGGGAGACGAGGAGTATCGCCGGGAATCGCGGCGATGGGATATTCGTGACGGGTGGAATCAGGGGCGGGATAGTGCAGATCCCAAACCCAGCGGTGCATGCCGGCATCGGCGGACAAAGAGTGGAAGGGGCGAAGCCAATACAAAGGTATGAGCTGCTTCCTCAGTTCGTCTTCCGTGGCATCGGGTTTATCGGTGCTGGAAAATTTGCGAACGAGTTGGCCGCGAGCGTCGAGAATCTCGAGGGTTACGGGTGCGGACGAAGTGTGCGCAAGATAATAGTCAATCACAACACCGTCGGGCGGATTGGCGCCAGCGGGTTCGTCGGGCGGAAGCGGCGTGTCGGTGTAGTTGTCGCGCTGGATGCGGAAGGCCGTGGCCGGCTTGAAAAGATGAGCCTCGTTTGTGCTGGCGAGGGTCGGCACTTCGCGCAGCGGGGCGATGTCATCGAGAATCCAGAAGGAGCGGCCGTGAGTGGCGACGATGAGGTCGTTGTCGTGAATCCAGAGATCGCGCATGGAGGTGTGCGGCAGATTGAGTTGCAGAGATTGCCAGTGGTCGCCATCGTCGAATGAGACCCACACTGCATTCTCGGTACCGGCGAATAGCAGACCTTTGCGCACGGGATCTTCGCGGACGGTATCGACGGGGCCGAATTCGGGAAGTCCGTTGGCGATCAGCGTCCAGGTCTTGCCGCCGTCGTGAGTGCGGTAAATATAAGGATGGTTGTCGTTGATGCGGAAGCGGCTGACGGAAGCGTAGGCGGAGTCGTCGTCGAAATGCGAGGCGCTGATCTGGGTGACTTTGCTCCAGGGAGTCAGATCTTTGGGAGTAATGTCATTCCACTTTTTGCCGCCATCGCGAGTTTGCCAGATGAGGCCGTCGTCAGTGCCCGCCCAGAGCGTGTCGATGTTTTTGAATGACGGCGCGAGGGCGTAGATTACTCCGCGCTGTTTCTCGGCGCCTTTCGGAACCAGTTTGCCGACACTGGCGGGAATGCCGGGACTTTCGCGGGTGAGATCGTTGCTGATGGTCTGCCAGGAATTTCCCCCGTCGGTAGTTTTGAACAGGACGTTGCTGGCGAAGTAGAGGACATGCGGATCGAGAGGCGAGAACATCGTCGGCTCGGTGCGGTCGGTGCGATATTTCGGATTGCGCAGCGGGATGGGCGTGACGTTCTGTACCTCTCCGGTGGACCAGTGAAACTTCGAAACCTCGCTTCTGCCGCCGCCGTAGATGATGTCAGGATCGAGGGGATCGGGGGCGACGTAGCCGTATTCGATTACGCCGACGGGATGCCAATCGCGGAAGGTGATGGCGCCGTCGTTGCCGCGGCTGGAGATGCAGACGGAGCCGCTCTCCTGCTGGCCAGCGCAAACCTTATAAGGGAAATCCGGAGTGACAGAAACGTGATAAAGCTGCGCGGTGGGCTGGTTGTACCAGGAACTCCAGGTGGCTCCGCCGTTGACGGTGACGAGTGCGCCTTGATCACTGACGAGAAGAATAATATTTGGATCGTTGGGATTGATCCAGAGATTCTGGTAGTCGTCGCCGCCGGGCGCGCCGCGGAAGCCGGACCAAGTTTTTCCACCGTCGGTGGATTTCATGGTGACGGTGCTGGCGCTGTAGACCACGTCTGCGTTCTTGGGATCGACTCTGGGGATGGCGAGATCGCCGCCGCCGATGCGGCCTGAAGGGCGGGGATCGTCGGTGATTTTGGACCAGTTTTCACCGGCGTCGTCGGAGCGATAGAAAGCGAGCGGGCCCGAGGAGACTGCGACCGTGGCATAGAGGCGATGCGGATCGCTTGGGGCGATGGCGACGTAGATTTGCGAAAGATCTTTCGGCAGGCCGTTGGTCAAAGGATGAAAGGTGTTTCCGCCATCGGTTGACTTTAACAGGCCGCCGCCGGTTCCGTTGACTTCGTTACCGTCTTCCCATGGGCCTTCACGAGCCTCCCACATGGAGGCATAGATCACGTCGGGATTCGAGGGATCGATCTCTACGTCGGAGGCGCCGGTGTTTTCATCTTTGTAAATGACTTTTTGCCAAGACTGGCCGCCATCGGTGGAGCGGAAGAGGCCGCGCTCTTCATTCGGGCCGTAAGGATGGCCGAGGACGGCGGCGAAGACACGATTGGGATCACGCGGGTCGATGGCCAGCGCGGGAATTTGCTCGCCCTCGCGCAGGCCGAGATGAGTCCAAGTTTTCCCTGAGTCGGTGGATTTGTAGATTCCGTTGCCGACTGAGAGGTCGGGGCGATGCAAGCCCTCGCCGCTGGCGACATAAATAATGTTGGGATTGGAGGGAGCGACGGCGATAGCACCGATGGATTGCGTCGATTCGTGATCGAAGATGGGGGTCCAAGTGCGGCCATAGTCGTCTGATTTCCAGACTCCGCCATTGACCTGGCCCATGTAGAAAACATTGGGTTGAGTGGGAACGCCGGTAGCGGCACGGGTGCGGCCGCCGCGAAACGGGCCGATCATGCGCCAGTGCAAGTCCTGATAAGTATTTTCTGGAATCTGTTGCGCGGAAATCGAGGCAATCGAGAAGAAAAAGGAAATACAAAATAAAAGACGAATGACTTTGTGAGATGCGGTCACTTGGGCCCCCTGAAACGAGAAAAACCAAACCTCACAGCATAAACTAAAAGGTGCAGTGGTGTATGGCGCGATCAGCCAATTTCGTCCAGGGCTTGTTTCAGGCCGCCGGGCGTTGGTGCGGGTGTTGCGCCTGACTGGCTGGCGACCCACGCGCCGACGCGGTTGGCTGTGTCGTTGATTTGCGCCAGCGGAGCTCTGCGGAGGTATCCGTGCACCAGGGCAGCGGTGAAAGCGTCGCCAGCGCCGACGGTATCGGCGACTTGCACCTTGTATCCGGGATGTTCGTTGCATTCGCCGGCGGATATGAGCAGGCTGCCGTTTGTACCCCGAGTGACGCAAACCAGATTGAGATGGTGCGAAGACAGCAAGCGGCGCGCGGAATCATCTTCGCTACGATGTTCCAATTCGAAAAGCCGCATGATCCTGGGGAGTTCCTC
>PLUI01000133.1:0-682 GCA_003164855.1 Acidobacteriaceae bacterium | reverse complement strand
GCACGCTGTGCCAGCGATTGCCATTGCGGAGTCCAAGCGAGAAAATCCCACGCGACAGATTCGGAGATTTCAAAACACGGCTGACCGGTATGGTCCACCTCAACCCTGACGGTTCCCGTAGGATGATCGGAATCTTTCTGTATGAATTCGGTCGAGAGGCCGAGTTCTCCGAGGCGATGAAGGGCTTCCGCACCGAGAGCATCTTCGCCCAGGCGGCTGGCTGGAATTCCTACATCCCCGAGGAGAGACGTGATGTAGGCGAAGTTGGCGGGCGCTCCGCCCAATTGCGTTCCGGCGGGCAGCAGGTCCCACAGCAGTTCGCCGAGTCCGACGACAGTGAGTTGCTCACTCAGCATGGAAGTTTCTCCGTAAGTTTCTCTGCAATGGCGCGTGGTTGCAGGAACGAAGAAACTGGCGGAGAATCGGGACACGCGTGCCGAGATCGAAGCATAAGGCAAAATCTCGCGAGAAAATCAGACGAGGTTAAAGGCGATAATCGCTATGTTTTATACCATGCAAGTCAAAAGCTGGGTAAAGCTGTTTGCGGTGCTGCTGGCGCTGGCTTCACAGGATAGCGCAAGTTGGCCGTTTGGGGCGTGGCATCGCCTGTCCGAGACCCCTATCATCGCGCCGCGAGGGGAGGGGTGGGAGTCGGCAGGAACATTCAATCCTTCGGTGATTC
>PLUI01000010.1 GCA_003164855.1 Acidobacteriaceae bacterium | reverse complement strand
TGGGCTACGAGGTTTAGGGGAAAGTTGAACGGCGTAATGCCGGCGACAGGGCCGAGAGGGAAGCGTTTGACGATGCCCCAACGCCCGGCGGTGGACTGCTGCCAATCCAGCGGCAAATATTCGCCGTAGGCGCGAACCGTCTCTTCGGCGGCGATGTTGAACGTAAAGATTGCGCGGTCCACTTCCATGCGAGCGCTCTTGATCGGCTTGCCCGCTTCGAGCGCAATGGTGCGAGAGAATTCTTCTTTTCGATCGTGGATGCCGGTGGCAATCTGGCGCAGAACCCGTTGCCGTTCAAAGGCGGGGAGTCGCCGCGTCGTTCCGAAAGCCTTGACCGCGGCCGCAATCGCCATTTCGGCGTGTTCGCGCCGTCCCTTGTAGACATGCGCAATCAGGGTGCCATCGTAAGGGGCCCGCACATCGACGATTTCGCCCTCTTCCAGCCACCGGCCGTCCAGAAAGAAACCGTGGGTCGCAACCGGAGTCACCGTCATCTCGGCCATGCCGCTACCTCGTTCGAGACCGTTCGTGATTCGTGTCCAATAATTTGCACCTGGCGATTATAGAACTTACATGAAAAGCGCACAGCCGGAGATCGCACGAAAAATCCCGAGCGCTTGGATGTCATCTCCCGGTTTGGGGTTTGAAACGGTCTTTGAACCGGTCATCGACTTCAACCTGATATCCCGCGACCAGGCGATTGGTTTCATTGGCCATTCCGACCACGGACATCAATTCTTTGAACTGAGCATCGGTCATTCCTTTTTTTCTCGCCGCGGCGGTATGCGACGCAATGCAATACTCGCACTGATTCGTGACCGATACGGCGACGTAAATCATTTCCTTGGTCAGGGGATCGAGCGCTCCGGGAGCCATGACCTGCTTGATGTCCTCCCAGGTGCGCTTGAGCATCACCGGATCGTGCGCGATCGACTTCCAGAAATTATTGATCCAGTCGGTCTTGCGCGTGGCCATGATGTCGTCATAAATGGCGCGCACTTCAGGTGTTGCGTCGGCGTATTCAATAAGGCCAAACAGTGACATGTGGTTTCTCCGGGAAACGGTCGTTGGTCGCTGGTCGTTAGTCGTTGGCAAGCCGAACCAGTGATTTTTGCTAGCGCTAGCACCCGCGAGCGACCAACGACTAACGACCGTGTTACCGGCCGACGACTGCGGCTTCTGCTACCGCCGCCGGCAAGCTTGATGCTTTCGCCGAGAGGTAGGCTTCGAACTCGGCGAGCTTCGGAGCGATCGGAGTTTCGACCTGATACTTGTCGGCCAGCACATCGGTGGTCTTGAGGCCGTTGCCGGTGATGCACAGGACAGTGGTTTCATCGGGCAGGATTCGATCCTGCTGGATGAGCTTGCGGGCGGTTCCGACGGTCACGCCGCCGGCAGTCTCGGTGAAGATGCCTTCGGTCTCGGCCAGCAGACGGATCGAATCGATGACTTCGGGATCGCTGACGTCCTCGCTCCACCCGCCGCTGTGCTTGATGGTTTTGATGGCATAATGCCCGTCGGCGGGATTGCCGATGGCGAGCGAACGCGCGATGGTCGCGGGCTTCTGCGGTTCGATCTCCGCGCTGCCGGTTTTCACCGCGGTTGAAATCGGCGAGCATCCCGTAGCCTGCGCGCCGAAGAATTTCACTTCCTTGCCTTCGACCAGCCCGAGCTTGCTCAGTTCGTCGAACGCCTTCTTGATTTTTGTGATCAGCGATCCGCCTGCCATCGGAACAACCACGTTATCCGGCAGACGCCAACCCAGTTGTTCGGCGATTTCAAAGCCGACGGTCTTCGATCCTTCGGCGTAGTAGGGACGCAGGTTCACATTGACGAAGCCCCAGCGGCGCTCTTCGGCAATCTGCGAGCACAGACGGTTCACCTGATCGTAGTTGCCCGCGATGCGCACCACATTCGCGCCGAAGACTTGCGTGCCCAGAATTTTTGCCGGCTCGAGATCGGACGGAATGAAGATCCAAGCTTTCAGTCCCAGGCGCGCGGCATGCGCTGCCACGGCATTGGCCAGATTTCCAGTGGAGGAACACGCGACCGTATCGAATCCAAAAGCCTGCGCCTGGGCCAGCGCCACGGCTACTACGCGATCTTTGAAACTCAGCGTGGGCAAACAGACTGCATCATTCTTAATGTAGAGATGATCCGCGGCAGTCTTCGCATCGCCGTTGCCGGCCAACCGCGCCGCCAGACGCGGCGCCTGAAACAGCGGTGTGAACCCAACCGGCAGTCGCGGTTCAAAACCCGCAGGCAACGGCAGCAGTTCGGAATAGCGCCACATGTTCGGCGGCCGTTGCGCAATGCGCTCCCGGCTAAATGTTCCTTGGGCGATGGAGGCCTGGATCGAATCGTAGTCGTAAGTGATTTCGAGAGGAGAGAAACACTCGTCGCAGATGGAGCGAGGCTGGTTGCCCCAGCTTCGTCCGCATTCTCGGCAGCGCAGTTCGTATTGAGCCATTGGGCTACTCGCTTTCTGTTACAGCAAGTAGCTGGGGACGAGCGGCCCGGGAAAAAGCGCCCTAAAATACGAAGGCCTCTTTTTCCGGGAAATGGGAAAAGAGGTCGGAATGCAAATGGAAATAAAGCTCGCATCCGAATCTCATGTTCCCCGTTTCCGGGCGGGAGTTGGCACCTGGCGGTCGGGATATATGATCCCGATCCGGTTGCCGTGGCGTCACAGGGCTCGTCCCTCAGCCACTCTGCATGAAATTCCGCTTTGCCCCGAAAGGCAAAGTTGTCCTTATGATGCTACACGGGCGGGAGGGGTTCGTCAATAGAAAACGAGCCGCACGAAAGCCGCTGACAGAGACATCTTAGTTGGCCATTACGGCCCATAGACATAAACCGATCCTTCGAAGGAATTGAAGGCTGAGCCGGGGGCACCAACAACGACCGTGCTACCGCTGGTAGCGATGGCGTACCCGAACTCCGCATACGCCGATCCCTTGGTGGGAGCTTGGGATGTGGATTGCGTCGCGCTCACCCAGCCTCCAGCGGGCTTGACGAATTCATAGGCTGCCTGCCTCAACGAAAGGTCTATAAGGCCCGGCGAACCCGCCGCAATAATGTTACCGCTCATTGAGACGGAATAACCCATTAAGCCGTCTGGGACTCCATTTGACGCGATCAGCTTGGCGGTTTCTGTAGAAGTCGTCCAACCGCTGGGCGGCTCCACGAAGACGTATGCCGCCCCTCCGTACACAAAAATTGAGTTGTCCGTCTGATACGGAGCACCAGCTACGATTGCCGTCCCGGTAACGGCCACGGACGCGCCTAGCGACCCATCGAAGGAGCCATCCGAAGCGGTTAGCTTTCCGGTTTCGGTTGCATTTACCCAGCCGCCCAAGGGTTTTGCGAACACATATGCAGCGCCTGCTGCCATCTGGTATGTCGTTGCGTAAGAAGCACCAACAACAATCGTTGGCCCGCTGACCGCCACGGAAACGCCAAATCTATCTGTTGTGGTGCTGTCTGAGCCAGTCAGCTCAGCGTTTTGCGTCATGTCCTGCCACCCTCCTTTCGGCTCGACGAATACATAAGCCGCGCCCAGAGCCGAAGGAGTATATGCTCCAGCTACCAAAGTGTTCCCGCTAACGCCAACCGATACGAACACGCCGCCATCGGAGGCAGTCAGCTTCGCGGTTTGGGTCATGTTTGCCCACCCTGTGGAAGGCTTGACGAAAACATACGCCGTCCCATCCTCGCCAAGCGCTGCAATTGTATCGCCGCTTACTGCAACCATTCCCAGGAGCGTCCCGTCCGAAGTTGTCAGCGTCGCTGTCTCGTTCGAGTCGGTCCAGCCTCCGGCTGGCTCCACGAATACATACTCGGTGCCAGATCCCCCGTCCACAACGATCACGTTTCCGCTCTGGGACACTGAGGTGCCGAAGAAATCGTCCCGACCGGCGTTTGACGGTTCGAGCACAGCTAGTTGCTTGAGGCCATTTTGCGAGACGGCGGAAATGGACGTTAAACAGCACAGCACTGAGAGAGTGAAGATCGCGCGCATATTCCTCATGGAACCCTTCCAGCCAGAATTCAATTGAGAGCTTCTGCCGGCGAAACACCGACGGGACAAGCCTCGAGCCGGAGAACACGGGGGGAACTGCTCGCGAAGTATGTTCCGGCTGGAGTCGCCTGTCAAGATGAAATTTATTGCGCCATTCCCGGTCTCCCCCGGTACACTCTTCATTCGCGAGGAGACAAATGAAAAAACTGAGTAGTCGTTTCTGGTCTTGTGAAAAGGGTTCGCACTCTGCAAATTTTCGCCTTCATAACGTAGTTATTATCGCCGCAATTCTCGGCGCGCTCTGGCTCGTTCAGCTCAGTTCCGCGCAAACCAATCCATCCGCCGACCTGCCCAGCGAAACTCCGGCCATGCTCACGCCGGTCCAGACCGGCTTTGACTACGTCAAGCGCGATGTGATGATTCCCATGCGCGATGGTGTGAAGCTGCACACGGTTATCGTTCTGCCCAAAGGCGCGCACAATGCGCCGATGCTGCTGACGCGCACGCCTTACAGCGCCACGGCGCAAACCAGTCAAGCTGCCAGCGGGCACCTGGGGCCGATTCTGAATGGTTACGACAATGCGACCGATGTGATCGTCGAAGGCGGCTACATTCGCGTGGTGCAGGACGTGCGCGGCAAGTATGGCTCCGAGGGCGACTACGTGATGAATCGCCCGCTGCACGGGCCGTTGAATCCCACTCCCGTCGATCATTCGACCGACACCTACGACACTATCGACTGGCTGGTAAAAAATGTTCCCGAGAGTAACGGCAAAGTCGGCATCCTTGGCATTTCCTACGACGGATTCACCACCCTGATGGCGCTGGTGAATCCGCATCCCGCGCTGAAAGTCGCGGTGCCGATGAATCCGATGGTCGATGGCTGGATGGGCGACGACTGGTTCCACAACGGCGCCTTCCGCGAACAGAACATGAATTACATCTACGAGCAGGAGGCAACGCGCGGCAACGAAGAAAAGTGGTGGACGAATCATTTTGACGACTACGACGTTTTCATGGAAGCAGTTTCGGCGGGCGAACTCGGACGCCGCCACGGACTCGATCAAGTTGGATTCTGGCGCAAGCTTTTGGATCATCCCAGCTACGATGCGTGGTGGCAGGCGCAGGCGATGGATCGCATCCTCGCGGCTCAGCCGCTGAAAGTGCCGACCATGCTAGTCGACAGCCTGTGGGATCAGGAAGATATTTACGGCGCGCCTGCGGTGTACAAAGCGTTGAAAGCAAGAGACGCCAACGGAGACAAATTATTTCTCGTGCTCGGCCCCTGGCATCATGGCCAGGAGATTGGCGACGGCAGCTCGCTCGGAGCCATCAAATTTAATAGCGATACCGGCCTTTACTTCCGGCGGGAAATTCTGCGGCCGTTTCTGGATAAGTATTTGAAAGACGGCGCGCCCAAGGCAGACATCGCGCCCGTCACCGCGTTTGAAACCGGAACGAACTCATGGCGGCATTTGCCCACGTGGCCAGCCGGATGCGCCAGCGGATGTAAACTCCAACCGACGCCGCTGTATCTGACCGCAGGTCTAAAGCTGAGCTTGACCGCGCCGAAATCTGGTGATTCGGCATTCGACGAATATATATCTGACCCTGCAAAGCCTGTGCCGTTCCGCGCGCGCCCCATTCAGCAAATCGGATACGGCAACGGAATGACCTGGCCGGAGTGGCTGGTCGACGACCAGCGCGAAGCCTCCGGACGTCCCGACGTCGTGGTCT
>PLUI01000081.1 GCA_003164855.1 Acidobacteriaceae bacterium | reverse complement strand
CCGGCGGTGGCGGCATGGAGCAAGCTCATGCGGCCCGTCGGCAGCGGACGTTGCGCGGTCCGCCGCATGTGCCCGTCCACCTTATATTCCATTACCTCATTCAGCGCCGCCGTTCCGCTGGACACCAGTCCGATGCCGAACAAGGCGTGAAAAAGTCCCCAGGAGAGCGACGAGACTCCCGCCTTCTGCGCGCCGAAGTAATAACCGCACCATGCGGTCATTACGATCAGTGTGGTGACGCGGGCCTTCATCAATTCGGCGTAGTCGCGCAGCAGTGAGCTGGCTTGCTTGATATGAAGTGACATGGTTTGGGTCATCGCGCTCATTGATTAATGAATGGTGTGGTTGTCCTACCACTCTCTTCTGCACACTCGGACGAACTGAGCCCACCGAGTTTAGCAAAGGATGGCAGCTCCCACCAAGCCGCCCAGAAACCCCGGATTGCATAGGTACTATTATGGCTTTGGAAAGTCAAGTCCAAAACTCAGCAAGCCCCAAACTTAGAATGAACCGCGCAATGAATCCGTCGAGGGCTTTTTNNCCTTGCTAACGCAAATATTCTAAATCAGAAATTCCAGATTTCGTGAACTGCGAGAAGGTTATTGTCCACTCAGCGCGAAGTTCACCGCGATCTGGGTTTCCACGTTCACGGCTTTCCCATTCAGCAAATATGGGCGATATTTCCATTGTTTCACCGCATCCATGGCGGCCGGAACCAGCAGCGGGTGACCTGAGATCAGGCTCAGGCTTTCAACGTCGCCAATCTGATTAATCAGCGCCTTCAACAGGACGGTCCCTGTGATCCTCGCTTGTCTCGCCACTGGCGGGTAAATTGGGTCCACTTTGCTGACGATCAGACCCGCCGAGACGCCCTGAGAAACGCGCACCCGTTGTCCGGGCTGTGTTCCCGCAGGCTGCGGCATTCCGGAACTGGTTTTGCTCGGAGCACCAGCCTCAGAAATGCCGCCGACAGGAGCTTTCTCCTCCACAACTTCGCCGCTGCTCAGGCAGGTTGCCGCCTTCCCGTCGGCGGAGGCCCGCACCGTGCCACTCTCGTCCGAACAAAATGCGCGCTGACCCGGATCCGGGACGGCGGGTTCAGCGACGAATTGGTAGTGTGTCGCATCGCAACCCGAGATGGCGAAGACGTAGCCGTTCTTCTTTCCACTCACCAATTGCGAGTCATAAAGGTAGGTATGGCGCGCAGTGCCCGGCTCTTTGCCCGCGCTTGCCAGAGCGGAGAGCGTGCAGGCAAAGCTGCCGTTTGCAGATTCGTAGGACTTCTCGGCTGCAAGCACCGAACGCATCGACATGAGCGTCATCTGTTCATTCTGACTGCGTTGATGCTCGAGGAGGCTCTTCAGGAAAGCCGGATCGGCGAGAGGCAGCCGCATGGCGAAGCTGATTTCATTTAAGCGCCAGACGTCGGCCTCCATCTTCATTGAAAATATGAAGCGAAGAATGAAGGGGAGGGTTTCCTCCTTTCCACCGCGAATCATGTGCAGAGCGAGTTCAATCTGATCCTCGTCGCCGGAAAGGTCGTCGCGTTCAACGGTCATCTCCATTTTGTCGTAACTTCCGCCGGGAAGATCTTTGGCGGTGAACAGCGTTGAGCCGGTGTCGAAGGTCTCGATCTTGTCCTTTCCCTCGGCTTGCTTCGTCAGCATGGAGAATACGCCGAGCGCGCTCTGGCCATCGGCTCCCTCGATGCTTTGAAAAGCTCGGCGCGTGACATCGGGAAGATGTTTTTCCAGATGGTTGGGCGCTTGACCAAAAAACATTTCGATCAGCGCCTGCCGCGCGGTCTGCGGAGGAGTTCCCTGCGATGCCGCGGTTTGCGCATGAACGTGAGCATGAACGGAAGGTGAGATTGAGAGAGCGAGGACAAGGGCAACAGCAACAGCAGAGAAGGGGCGCATCGAAGCCTCCCACAATCGTAGGGAGTGAGTTTAACAGAATTAGCGCACCTGCTAAGCGTTCTGCTATTCGCTGCCGGAAGAACTGGGAGAGCTGAAAATTTCCGGTGGATCAAAAAAACATTGGTGCCACAGCGCGGCATCCGACAACGTGCCCGCCTTCCATTGCTGCAAAGTCGCAAAAGTGGCGGCGATCATTCCTCCGTCGGTGGAGTCAAAGATTACAACAATACCTGCCAGTTCCTGCTGCTTCTGCGCCAGTTCCGCATAATCTTTGTCCAGCACCGACTTGACGAATTCCAGTCTGAACGCCGGGCCCGAATCCTTAGCGTGCTCATCGTTGTTTTCCACCGAAACAATTTTTACTCTCATGCCGCGCAGCGGAGCCCAATCTCCCGGGAACGGCGCGGTCTCTTCCCGGGAGACGTGAAATGTCTCCGCCGCCGTGGGCACGGCAGCCGCAGTTGGGGGCTCATCGTTCTCGGGTACGCTGTCAGGCATCTCGAGGCTATTGCGCCAAATCCATCCCCGGGACAAGCCGGAAATCCGCACGTGAACCCAGTCCCGGTTAAAATCCAGCATCTCGAACTCATCGTGAGCGCTGGCGAGAAATAAAGTTTTCGCGGTCAAGCTGGCCGATGCCACCACGGGTGTACCCGACTTCTTCACCGCCACCAGGTTCTTGGGGCGTGCCTGATTCTTGAGAATTTCCTCCAGGCTGTTCACTTCGGTTTGCAGCGGGCCGCCGTCCTTTTCCTCAGGTTTGTTGGCTCCGCTCGTCGGACCGATTTTCTCTTGCCCCGCCAAACCTTGCGCCAACGACGACGAATAGGGCTTTACGTCCGGTAGTCTGGGAACGGGCGCCGAGACGGTTGGTTCTGGGGTGGTCGCGGGTTCCGCCGCCGGCTTCGCCGACGCAGTTACCGGAGGGGCCGGACTCGGTTGAAGAGTACCCGGTTGCGGAACATTCGGTTGCGGCGCATTAGCAGCCAGTTGATCGGCCAGTTGATCCAGCAGGTCCGTCTCCAGACGGCCATTGGAAGGCAAGAGTTGATATCCCGATTTCGATGCGACCGGGTCGGTGTACCAAGCCGTAACCTGCACACTCACGCGCACCACTGAAGCACCCGAAGGAGCGGCGCTCACTTGAAATTTTGCCTGATAGTAGCCGCGCTGATAGCGATCAAGCGGGCGATCAGTCGAAGTCGCAAAACCGTCGAGCACCGGAAGTCGTCCGCCCGACTGCATCTCCTTCAAAGCCTTCTCAATGGTGGCCTTCGATTGTGGAAAAGCGCGCTCGTACCCATTTGCTTGTGCCCAAGCGCCCGCCGCGCCCACGATGGCTATGCCCACCAGGATCCGCAGGAGCTTTCGCCGGAATACTGACCGCTGCCTCATGGCAACAGCTCCAACTCATCGCGCATAATCCATCCATGCTGCCCTTCGTGAGTCTCCACCCCATACCAGTAAGGCGTTGAGATCACAATCAAGACCTCCGTACCCGTACCGAGCAACTGTAGCGTGCTGGCGGTGTGGAACGGGGCTGACTTGAGTGGTGCACCCGGCGACTTTACCAAACGTTCCACTTGCTTGCGTAGATCCTTCAGGCGTTCTTCAAGAGTTTGCCCAGGCGGTGCCTGGCCTGAAGGAGCCGGTTCGGAGGAAGCGGCTGCAACCTGCCGTGCGGTTTGAACCGAGCTGCTCTGTGTAACTTGGACCGAGCTACTCTGTGCGGCCCGAACCGAACTACTTGCGACTTGCTTTGGTTGTCCCGGCCAGGGATTGGCGGGCGAAGTNNGGGGAGTTTCGCGCCTCTACATTCTGCTTTTTCGCCAGTTGCTCCTCGCGCTCTTTCTCCGACTCGACATTCTGGCTCTTCATGGTCTCGATCTCATCGAGGTGTTCCCGAATGTCTTTGTACTCGGCGCTTTCGACCGATCCGTTGGATTGGTGCACGATGTGGCGGAAGTCTTCCTTGAAGAGGGCGTCGATGCGCAAGACCGTGTTCTTCTCTCCCTGGGCTTGCACCACATAGCGCACGGCAA
>PLUI01000130.1 GCA_003164855.1 Acidobacteriaceae bacterium | reverse complement strand
AGACCCTCGGGCAAGTTCATGCGCACTGCCTTGCGTTTCACATCCACGCTCTCAAGATATGCCTCAGCGAACGGGATTTCCACCAGGCGGGCGGCCACGCGCACAATCAACAGCGGCGCTTCGCCCGCTCCGAACTGAACATCTTCAATGCGTCCAATTTCGCGTCCGCGATCGAGCACTGCGCAACCCACCAGGTCGCTGACGTAATTCCAACCCGCTTGCAACTCCGCGCGCTGGCTCTGCGGCACCTGCAATTCGCACCCGACCAGGGTTTCGGCATCGGAAATCGAATCCACTCCCGCGAACTTCAGAACCAGCAGCCCTTTGTGCGGCCAGAGTTCTTCCACTTCAAGTTCGCGACGGACCTCATCCCCTCGCGGCAGCGCGAACAGCGTCATGCCAACGGCGAATCGATCAGGAATATCGCTAAGAATCTCCCCCGCAACTTCGCCGCGCCGGCCCTGCGTCTTCACCACGCGGGCCAGCGTAATGAAGTCACCACTTGTTTCAGGATTTCGAATGATGCGGCTCCCTGCCCCGGCGCTGGCCGTCTGCCGCTCTCCCGTGGTTATCGATATCTTCAAATCGATAACCCAAATGGATCATTTCAGTCGATAACTTCCAGCGTGTATCGCTTCCGCGCCCGCACTCCCACGGCGCCAAGCAGCGTGCGCAGGGCGCGCACGTTGCGCCCTTGCCGGCCGATAATTTTGCCTACGTCAGCCTCCGCGACTTCCAACTCGATCACGTCATCATCGAGATGGTCGACAAAAACTTCATCGGGAGCATCGACGATCCACTTCGCAATCTGCTCGATGAGAGCGCGAACATCTCCGGTAGCTTCAGTCATTGGGTCCATTCAACGAGTTCATTCAATGGGTTCAGTCGATATGACGGCTACGCTACAGAAGCCGCTGGAGCAGCCGCAGGCTTGGAGTAGAGCTTGCCGACCCGCTCTGACATTTGCGCGCCCTTGGAGACCCAATAGTCGACGCGATCCCGCTTGAAGTCGATGCTGGTGGGAGTGGTTCGAGGATTGTACGTCCCCACAACTTCCACCGGACGCCCATTTCGCGCCCGCGCCTTCTCAATCACGACAATGCGGTAAAACGGTTGTTTGCGCGCACCCATGCGCGACAGTCGAATCATTAACACAGATGTATATCCTTGTTCCGGAAGAGTCCGGCGAGGTCCAAACAAACTCTTATTATGCCGGAGGTTAGGCGGAATGGCAAGCGAGGGACGGCAACCGCTAAGCGCAAGAAAAACAAAACCCCGGGCTACGTTCAGCCCGGGGCATGAACCCGTCTAGTTACAAAACTATTATCGGCAACATCAAGACCGAAGTCAACATTACTTGAGGAGGTCCCCGTCCTGAACCTCCCCGCCAGCCTTCCCTACCAGAACCAGGGGACGCGGTGGACCCGGCGGGATTCGAACCCGCACCTCGGAACATGACGGGTTCATGTGCTGCCAATCACACCACGGGCCCTGCATCGACCCTAAGGGGCGACAGTACGGTACGCAAGTCCGTTCGTCACGATGAGGAGAGTTGAATTCCCTATTTGAAATGCTTGTCCTCAATCCTACGAGAACGACTTCGAGTCGAACCCACTCTGCATCTTTTCCCGCCCTGCTAAACTCAAATGTTTCGGAGGTAACGCTTGCAAGCAGTCTACATTCTCTCCGCGGTGCGTACGCCGATTGGAAAGTTTGGCGGATCGCTGGCTTCACTAACCGCCGCTGACATCGGTGTGGTAGCCGCCAAGGCGGCCATCGAGCGTGCCGGAATCCAGCCGGAACAAGTGGAAGAATCCATCTTTGGCAACGCGCGGCAAGCTGGTGGAGGACCGAACGCGGCGCGACAGATTTCCATTCGTAGCGGCGTGCCGCAGGAAGTTCCCGCATTCACCGTGAACAAAGCTTGCGCTTCGGGACTGAAATCCATCGCGCTCGCCTATCAGTCAATTCTGCTCGGCGATGCCAGTTGCATTCTAGCGGGTGGCACGGAATCCATGTCGCGGGTTCCTTATTATCTCGACGCGCGCTGGGGTTACAGGTTGGGCAATCAGGACCTGGTCGATGGCATGTATCGCGACGGGTTCTTTTGTCCCCTGGCGAAGATGGTGATGGGCGAAACCGCCGAAGTGCTGGCCGAGCATTACAAAATCTCCCGCGACGAACAGGATGAGTTTGCGCTGACGTCGCAAACCCGCGCCGCGCGGGCAATTGCCGCGGGACGCTTTGACGCCGAACTTGCCCCGGTCACGATCGAAGGCAAAAAAGGCGCGACCACCTTTAGCCGCGATGAGCATCCGTTCACCGATGCCAGTCTGGAAAAGCTGGGCAGGCTGGCTCCGGTGTTTTCGAAAACCGGAACGGTCACGGCGGGAAATTCTTCGGGAATCACCGATGGCGCGGCTGCCGTGATTTTGGCGAACGAACGCTTCGTCAAGCAGAACAATCTCAAGCCACTGGCGCGAATCGCCGCGGTAACCTCGGCTGGAGTCGATCCCCGCACGATGGGGATTGGTCCCGTCCCAGCCTTGCGTAATATGGAAGACAAACACAATCTCAGGCTTCACGAGTTCGGTTTAATCGAACTGAACGAAGCCTTCGCCGCCCAGGTGATTGCCTGCGACCGCGAATTGAATTTCAATCGTGACCGGCTCAACGTGAATGGCGGAGCGATCGCTCTCGGACATCCTATCGGCTGCACTGGCACACGGATCACGGTCACTTTGTTGCACGAGATGTTAAAGCGCAATACCCGGCGCGGCGTAGCCACGCTGTGCGTGAGCGGCGGAATGGGCATGGCGCTGGCGCTGGAAAACACGGTCTGAATCCGACACCTTCTGCTATCATTCCATCGTTTTTAATTACAGCCGCAGTGAGCGCCGCATTTGCCGGCGCGGAACTTCTAAGGAGACTCACATGCTTCGATGCATCACTCGGATTTCCTGTCTTTTCGGGCTGATGTTAGCCGCCAGTTTCGCGCTGGCACAGGCGGAATTCTCCGCCGAGATCGTCGATCTGCAAAAGCCGGGCACGCCAACCACGGCCAAGATATTCTTCGCCAAAGATAAAATTCGCATCGAATCAACCGCCGGCCAGCGCGGCGGAGGCGCGGTCATCGTAAACTTCGCCACACAGACCTCGATGGTTCTGATGGCCCAGCAACATATGTATATGGAGATGCCGGCACAATCTCAAGGCCAGCGGATGGCATATACCAATGCTTTTTTCCGCGCCGGCGACGTGGAGAATGCCTGTGGCGACTGGCAAAAGATGGGATCCAACAAGGGCGGAAGCTGCCACAAAGTGGGCAATGAGAGCGTTGGGGGCCGTGACACGGTAAAGTACGAGACTACGAACGCCAGCGGCGACGTCAGCTATTTCTGGCTCGATCCCAAGCTGCGTTTTCCCGTGAAGTGGCAGGGCAAAAGCAACAGCGGAGAATTGCGCAATATCCAGGAAGGCGCGCAGCCGGCAAGTTTGTTTGAAGCGCCCGCCGGTTTTACCAAGATGGATATGGGCGGCATGATGCAGCAGCCGCACTGAAGCCGGCACGCATCCTATTAGCGGCCGCGTTGACTCCCGCAAAACGCGGTCGCTATACTTTTAATGAGGCCGCCCCTCAGGAGACAAAATGCCTCTTTCCGCGGTGATCGTGGACGATGAGCAACTCGCCCGCGACGAACTTGCCTACCTGCTGAAAAGCGCCGGCGATGTGAACGTTGTAGCGCAGGGTAAGAACGGTCTCGAGGCCATCAGCCTCATCAAAGAACATAGTCCCGATGTCGTTTTTCTTGACGTCCAGATGCCTGGACTTGACGGCTTCGGCGTCATCAAGAAACTTCTCGACAAAAAAATCCCTCTACCCAAAATCGTGTTCGCCACGGCTTTCGACCAGTATGCGGTAAGAGCTTTCGAAGTCAATGCCGTGGACTATCTGCTGAAGCCATTCGATAAGAAGCGAGTCGCGCAGGCGGTACAAAGAGCGCGGCTCCAGCAGGATGCGGAAGGATTGCCGGCGGAGAAAATCGATACGCTGGTCCGGATGCTGCAGGCACCCAAAACCCAGAGCTCGAAGATCCTCCTAAAAGCGGTAGGACGAATGTTTCTGGTGGACCAGAAAGAAATCTGCTACGCCTCGATCGAAGACGGGGTTATCACGGTGGTCACCGCAGGCCCGTCCGGAATGGAGGGGCATTCCAACTGCCGGACGTTGGAAGAACTACTCTCCAGCCTGGACCCGGGATTGTTCTGGCGCGCTCACCGCTCCTACCTGGTGAACATTAATCGAATTCGCGAAGTTGTACCCTGGTTCAAGAGTTCGTACCAGTTGCGCATGGACGATAAGAAGCAGAGCGAGATTCCAGTCAGCCGCGCTCAAACCAAGCGCCTGCGGGAGCTTTTCGGGCTCTAAGTTTTTCGGTTTTTCCCGGCAGTCCGCCTCGGTCTTGAACTCTTCCGCCCCCTGGCAGTTCAAGCCTTCGCCTGATCTCGACGCGGCGGCGTGCTGGGCTCTTCGTTCTACTCTTTGTTCGGCTCTTTCCACCGCGGCGAACAGATCTTTAATCAGCGTGCCAGTATACAAATGCAGCTCACTTCTGCTCGACCTCGAATCGGCCAGATCCGTCGGGCACGGTAGCGGAACCCAGTTCAATTTGCGTCAGTCTCGCTCACATAACTGTCAAACAGCCAAGGCCTCCAACCCCATACGATCGCGAATTACGAGCGTCGCCCCTTCCAGCCGGATTAACCTCTTTTTCTTAAGATTACTTAGCAATCGCGTAACCGTCTCCCGCGACGAACCAATCCTCTGGGCCATCTCCTCATGGGTCATGACCGAACGCAACCGCTGTTCGACCGCCTCGTCGGTTCCGCGGGGAGCACACGACAGCAACAGTCTGGCAAGCTTTCCCGACGATNNGAGCCAGCACCAGGTCGTGTATGTCGCGATAGGCGCCTTGGAATTCACGGCTCAACGATTGCGCCGCGTGCACACCCATTTCACTCTCGTTTTGCAGCAGGGTCATCAAGTTCTGCCGGCCAATAAAGTTCAATTGGCAAGCCGAACAGGTCTCCGCAGTCATTTCGTAGTTCGTGCCAGAAACCGCGGCGCTTAGCCCCAAAACCTCCCCCGCCTCGGCCTGTTTCAGGATCAGCACTTTACCTTCCTTCGACGTAGTCGACAGCTTTACTTTGCCCGAGCAAAGAATATAAACCCCACGCGGCGTCTGCCCCTCCACGAACAGCACTGCTCCGGGAGGCATCACGCTGTGGTAGCTCGCCCCATCGACCGGCCTCAATACCGCAGGTGAAAAACGACAGAAAAAACCCTCGCGGCTGGCCTTGCAACCCATACAACTCTCGATCACGTCTAGACCGTAGGGAACCCTCATGCTCGCCTCCTTGGTTGAACTGCGCCGCTCCTCCGCTTCGCTGGATCCGCCTTCCGGCAACTGCGGCCTCGTTTCCTGCGAGCGTTCCAGCAGGAAAAGGGCATGGGCCCGCGTGTCCTGTTGGAGACTGCGCGCCGCGGATATTACTTCCCATGCCGCCGTGGGGTCGGCGCTTCGTTCCCACTCCATCTGGCAGGCGAGCAAATACAAGGGATCGATCTCGGGCACAGGTCTGCTTAAAGTTGTATCGAGTCCCTGATCCCGCATGGCCCCCGCCCCATAGTCAGGCGCCGCGGACGTCCAATTTTCCTCGGCAGCCAGTGGCCGACCTGGCCTAAGCTCGTTTCGCAAGATCTGGTTGCGCTTCAGTGAATTGCCGGCTCGCTCTGGTAGCAAGCGAACGAGGTTGTTCGGCGGATAATTCCTGGCGACTAACAAGGTTCACGCCCCATGCGAGCCCTCTGTCGACGAGGCTGCGGCCCGTCCGTCCGCCTTCGGGCTTACTGAACTTGCTTTAGTTGTCCCGATTAGGAAGATGCCACAGCACTTTGCGTTCCAGAATGGCGCAGCGCAGAAAACCCTCTAAGTCATAGAGAAGAACCAATTTCGGAAAGATGAACTTTTATTGATCCGCACTTCGCTGCCGACCCGTCGGCAAATTGTGAACAAGTCGGCACCTGAACCATAACAATCACAAAATCGGCCACGCACTACTCCGATGCTAGCCCGGAATAGTCTTTGCGCGTGATTCCCAGCCGCTTCATTTTGGACTGCAGTGTGGTGCGCTTGACCCCAAGACGACGAGCCGCCCCCTTCGGTCCCGCAATCATTCCCCCACTCTCGCGCAGAACCCGTATGATGTGTTCCCGCTCTGTGTTTTCCAGTGAGGATTCCACCCCCGGACTTTCTGCCTTGAGCTCCGCCAGTGGCGCTCGCAAGGCCGTTCCTTCCGTCAGAATCACCGATCGCTCGATAAAGTTTTCCAGCTCCCGGACATTACCCGACCAATTCCAATTCATCAGGGCATCCATGGTCTCGGTGGGGATGCTCTCAATGACGCGATCCATCCTGGCCGCGAATTTCCGAACAAAGTATCGCACCAGAACGGGAATATCCTCGCGCCTCTCACGCAGCGCGGGCACCCGAATGGGAAAGACGTTCAAGCGGTAGAACAAGTCGCTGCGAAATTCCTTCTCCGCTACGCTGCGGATTAAATCCCGATTCGTTGCCGCGATCAGCCTCAGGTCTACCTTAATAGTGCGGTTCCCGCCCAGCCTTTCGAATTCATGGTCCTGCAGGACTCGGAGCAACTTGGGTTGCAACTCAGAGGAGATTTCTCCGACCTCGTCTAAGAAAAGTGTGCCCCTATCGGCCAGCTCAAGCCGTCCCACTTTTTGCCGGACGGCCCCGGTGAATGCCCCTTTCTCGTGACCAAATAATTCGCTTTCCAACAGCCCCGTGGGAATCGCAGCGCAATTCAAAGTGATAAAACTTTTATCCTTGCGCTTGCTGGCAGCGTGAATCGCACGGGCAATCAAACCCTTGCCGGTTCCAGTTTCCCCCAGAAGCAGAACCGTGGCATCGCTCTCCGCGACCACCGCGACCTGATCCAGCAAATTCGTAAGAGCGGGACTATCTCCGACGATTCCTTCGACATGCAACCGGCTAGGGACTTGCCCTTCGAGGTAACGTTTCTCCTGTCCCAACCGGCTCTTCAGTTGCTCGATCTCCCGGGCGATCCTGGCGTTCTCCAAAGCAATCGCCAGTTGCGCGGCAACCTGGTTCAGAAGGGTCAGGTCGTCGGTGTTGAACGCGTCCGCCCGCGTGCTGCCCAGCACCAGAACCCCTAAAGGACCTTTGGGCCGGATCAACGGGACGCAACATAACGACTGCAGCCCTTCGGTCAAAAAGTGTTTGGTAACTTTGGAGTCAAGCGCCTTCATCTCATCTTTGCTGAATATCAGAGGAGTGCGCTGCTGCAGGGCTCTGCCTCCGGGGTCGTGCGGCGCGCTGATTTCGAGACCAGGCCCCTTCCCTAAAGGAAAATCGATCGCCTGCCGGACCAACTGCCCAGACTTCTCGTCGTGCAAGGAGAGTGCCGCATATTCCTGCCGCAGAACCCGGCGCAGATAAGCGGAGACCTTGGGAAAGACCTGCCGCACATCCCATTTTTCCGCCAGCAGGCGACCGACCTCGGTCGCCACCTGGCCCCGCCTTTTTTCCGCCTTCAGTTTTTCGGAGACGCTCTGAAGCGATTCCTCAAGTTTCTTTTGTTCGGTAATTTCTACCACTAAACCACCGACCTGCGTGACTTTGCCGCCCGCATCCCTTATGGGAACGAAGTGCTCAATCCAGTGGCCGGGTTCAGTCCGATTCGGCAGCATGAAGCTGGTTTCTACATTCAGAATGGGCTGCCCGGTGGCGAACACTCGCTTGAACTGTGGCTCAACCAATTCGGCGAAATCGCCCAGCACTTCCCGAACAGTCTTGCCCAAGTGTGCTTCCGCAGGTACGCCATTCATATCCGCCAGCGTTTGGTTCACCGCGAGATAGCGGAAATGCGCATCTATGATTGCCAAACCCACCCCGGAGTCGTTGGCATGAGCCTCTATAAGGCGTTCCCACTCTGCCAGCGATTCGGGGACAGCGAACGAGTCGGAAACATTCGTCCGCTTATTCTCGGCGCGAGGCGTCATTTCAAACCCCCGTCGCACACATCGCTTTTCAGGATTCCCGGCGCAGAATCGCGCAGCAGCGACTTGAACACGGCCCAAGGAATAATGGCTGGTTGCAGGAGGAGAAAGTCCGGGAGCAATTCCGTCCCTTCGTCGCGAAGGGACACCACATCACCTGGCCCGCGCAGCCGGCAGGCCTGCCCGTCGAACCCAAGGCTCGTCGTTCCTGAGGGGAACATCAACAAAGAACTCCTGCGGCTCTACCCCCTCATGAAGAGCCGCCGAACCCGCCCGCAACTTTGTTCGCCGCATTATAAGCATAGTAGGGCGGGGTAATTGTTTAATTCTTTCGAAGTTTCGTTTTTCGTAAACTCAATATGCCCAGAAGGAAATTAGCTCCCTTTGCTTCCCGGTGAGAGGTGTCCGATCCGCAAATACCCCGACAGGCTACTTCAAGTCAACCCGTGTCCCCAGGCTTCAAGATCAGGCGGATTGCCCTGAGCAAGGCTCTGTCTCCGGATGGCTTGTCCATGAGGCTTATTGCTCCCAACTCGAATGCCAGCTTCCGGTCTGGCTGATGTGCGGAGGAGGCGATGAAGATCATCGGAATGTGCCGGCCAGCCGACGCCAAATGGCTCTGGAGCTGAAGTCCGCTCATGCCTGGCAGTTGTGCCTCGACAATGAGGCATGCGGTGCGAGGCATGTGATCGGACTGAATAAACTCCTCTGCCGAGGGGAAAACCAAGACCTTAAAACCTGACGAGCCGATGACCTCAGCTACCGCCCAACCCACCGAGTCGGAATTATCGATGATCGAAACGAGCGGAACCTCCAGCAAGCCACCTCCTGCAACTTAAGCAAGAGTAAATAACGGCAGTGCCCAATTCCATTGTGCGTTGGTAGGAATGCCTTCACTTTAGTAAAGGTAAACTTAACCAAGGTTTACCCCTTTGAGCTTTGCCGCTCTGAACCCGATATACCGATTTTTTCGGCCATCCTTACCAACTCTGGTAGAGAGTCCGCGCCCATCTTTTTCATGAGCTGGCTACGGTGAACCTTTACCGTCGCCTCGGTGGTCCCAATTTCAGCGGCGACTTGTTTATTGAGCAGGCCTGAAACCACCAGCGGTAACACTTCGCGCTCGCGGGGCGTCAGCGATTCGAGGCGCTTTCGGAACATGGCCGTCTCGGCCTGGCGCCGTTGCCTCGCGCGGTCCCTCTCCAAAGCCACCTGGATCGCATCCAGCAAATCCTGATCGCGAAAAGGCTTGGTCAGGAACTCGACGGCTCCAGCCTTCATGGCCCGCACCGACATGGGGATATCGCCGTGGCCCGTGATAAAGATGATTGGAATGTGGATGTCGGCCTGAACCAACTCGCGCTGAAGGTCTAGCCCGCTCTCCCCGGGCAACCTGACATCAAGGACCAGGCAACTCGGCGCATCCGGCAGTTTCCATTGCAGAAATTCGCGTGGCGAGCGGAAGAGCTCGACTCTTAGACCCACCGAGCGGATCAAGCTCTTAAGCGCATCGCGGATCGATGCGTCGTCATCCACGACAAACACGATGGGCGCCTGTTCCGTCATGGAATTCACTCAACCTTTGGCACGGTGAACTGAAAAACTACACCGTGTTGCGACCCCGGAGTGAACCACAAGCGGCCCCCATGGGCCTCGACAATGGAACGGCCAACCGACAGTCCCATGCCAGTACCTTGCGGCTTGGTAGTAAAGAATGGTTCAAAGATGTGGACGGCCCGCTCCGGATCGATTCCTGCTCCCGAATCATGAACCTCGATCAGCACACCATCCGAGTGTTTTGACGACCTGACGAGCAGGTCACGCGGCCGATCCGTGATGGTATTCATCGCGTCGACGCCGTTCAGGATCAAGTTCAATAGGACCTGTTGCAACTGCACCCGGTCGCCGAGCACCGCCGGAACATCAGCCGCCAGTTCTGTTCGAACCGTAACACCGCCCCGCAGAAGTTCGTTCCCGGTTAGGGTCAACACTTCCCGGATGACCGCATTCACATCAAGCCGCTCCATCTGAGGGGGGCCTTTTTGCAGCAGTGCGCGAATTCTCCCGATCACGTCGCTGGCCCGATTCGCTTCCCGGACGGTCCTCTCCATGGCCTCCCGAGCTTCCTCCAGATTGGGCGGTTGCCCAGCCAACCAGCGCAGAGATGCACTTCCATACGTGACCACAGACGCGAGCGGCTGGTTAACCTCGTGGGCGATGGCCGCAGCCAGTTCTCCCATCGTGGCCATGCGGGTGACGCGGGCGAGATCCGCCTGGGCGTGACGCAGCTGTTCTTCGGCCCGCCTCTGCTCGGTCACGTCAATACACGAGCCGATGTACCCAGCGAAGGACCCATCCGGATTGAAGCGCGGCACGCCGATGTCGGAAATCCATCGATATTCTCCGTCGTGCCGCCGGAGGCGATAATTCATCCTGAATGGCTCCCGGCGATCGAAAGCATGAACGTACGTATCCAGGCACCTTTGCAAATCCTCAGGATGGACGTCCTCGGCCCAGCCGTTGCCAAGCTCCCGGTCAAGGGATCGGCCAGTGAAATCAAGCCAGGGTTTGTTGAAGTAGGTACAAAGCTTGTCAGTCCTTGACATCCAGATCAGCACCGGAGCGCTGTCTGACACTAGTCGAAAGCGTGCCTCACTCTCGCGTAGTTCAGCCTCCGCGCGCTTGCGCTCCGTGACGTCTTGCCCGATGCCAAGGGTCGACCCTTCGGAAAGACGTACGAATGTACTGGCCACATCTAAGACCCGCCCATCCTTTACTCTCACCTTGAGGTCGTTCCACTCGCCAGTTGACGCGGCAGCGAGATCTAGAACCATGTGGCGATAATCCGGATCCGGGAAAAACACGGTGTATATGTCCAGATTTTGTCCACGTATTTCTTTCAGCGTCCAACCCATCGCACGTTCGAATTCTGGATTGACCATCTCTATCCGGCGGTCCTGCCCGCGGAAGGCGATGATCACGGGGATATTCTCGAATATCTTCTGGAAGATCTCCTTCTGCTTTCGCAATTCATCTTCGGCGCGCTTCTTTTCGCTGATATCGCGGATAAAGCCGGTAAATGCCTTGTGCCCGTTACTGATCATTTCTCCAAACGAGACTTCCACCGGAAACTCCTGGCCATTCTTGCGCAGGGCTGTAACTTCGGCGCCTTGCCAGTTAAGATGCCGTTCGCCAGTCGCCAAATATCGTCTGAATCCAACTTCGTGCAGCTTCCGCATGTAATCCGGCATGAGTACAGTCAGGGGCTTCCCAATCAACTCGGCCGGGTCATAACCAAAGATTCTCGCCGTCGCGGGGTTAGCAAATAGGATGCCGCCACTTTCATCCATACTGATCACGGCATCGCTGGCTGCTTCGACAATCACGCGATACTTCTCTTCGCTGCTCTTCAGCTCCTCCTCAGCCTGCTTGCGGTCCTCGATATCAATAACGGAACCGTACCACTTAACGATGTTGCCTGTTTCGTCGCGTAGCGGCACCTTTCGATGGAGTGTCAGGCGATATTCCCCGTCAGCCCGTCGAAGGCGTGCTTCAGCATCAAAGGGTTTGCCAGTCGCCAACGACGTTTGCCACCTGTCCACGAGCTGCGCAAGGTCGTCAGGATGAATTACGCTGGTCCATCGCCATCCCAGAAGGTCATCCAAAGGAACGCCCAGATATTCCAGCCAACGTTTATTAAAGAAATCGAGATAGCCGTCCGGACGAGCGCTGTGTAGCATCGCGGGGGCTGTGTCGATGACAAGCCGCAGGTGTTCTTCACTTCGGCGTACTGCATCTTCGGCCCGCTCCCGCTCGGCAATTTGCTTTCTCAGCGATTGGTTGACCGTTTCAAGCTCCAGGGTCCGCTCGGCGACGCGGAGCTCCAATTCTTCATTAAGCCGCTGAATTTCGGCCCGGGCCCGCCTGTCCACGGACGATGTAATGATGGCGGCCACGAGCACGATCAGCGTCGCAATGACAACACCAAAGCCGCCTATAGGGGAGTTGCTCACGGTACGGGAAAGGTCTGGAGGCGAGCCGGGGAAGAACTTGCCGCAGCCATTCCCGTATAGTGCATCGCGGAGATTGCGATTCCCATCACGATGGCGCTGCCAACTCTTCGTGGAACAGTCCATCTGGTTTCCTCTCGCAGACCGAATGCCATCAACAATGCAAGCAGAGAGAACAGGACGGCGAGCAAGATGGAACACGTCACCAGAAAAGCGGAATACCGGGTGATGGCCGGCAATCTCATCGCAGCCATCAGGATGTAATGCAGCCCCGCGATGCCAGCACCCATAACGATGCTGCCGGTCAAGGCTTCGACGCCGTCCATCTTCTGCCGGCTCGTCACATAGAGCGCGACCGCGGACGCGAAGATAGCTACCAGGAGTGCCGCCAGAAGTGTTGGCCAGTGATACACAACGGGCACTGGCAGGTGGAACGCCAACATCCCTTTGAGCTGCATCGCCCAGATGCCGATGCCCATCGCAGTGGCGCCACCGCTTAACCAGGCTAGCCGAACCTGGCCGCGTGCAGCGGTTACGCGTCCCGCAAGGTCAAGCCCGGCATAAGACGCGGCGATGGCGATCACCACTGAACGCGCCGCTTCGCCGTAATCGTAGGAGCCGGACAGAATCGCACTGGCAGAAAACGTCACGAGGCCACCTGTAAACCCGCATCTCGGCGCTGTAACTGTGAATGTCGAAGAGATGAGGAGTGGTGTCGCTGGGCGAGCGTTTCGGGAAGAATCGAAACAATACGGTGACGGAGGAGCCCATCCTCCAGCAGCGCGAGGGAACCCTGCGCAACGAGTTCCGACCGTGGTAGATTTAGGGGGTACACTGCACCGCTTTCCTGGCGGCTGCTCCCCCTCAAAGCGCCAACCAAGTCCCCAACAGTGACCAAGCATTATAACCAAATACCCAAAAAAGAAATAAACTGTTTTTCTTTCACGCCACCTATTCTTGGAAACGGGGCGAGGCCGGACCCTCCACACTCGGCGTAGCCCTCTTTGAAAAACCCGTACGGAAAACTACAATCATTCCCATGGCCCGGGGCTGGGAAAGCAAGTCGGTTGAGGCGCAGCAGGAAGACGCCGCAGGTAAGAGTACCCTCGAGAAGCCGCGACTGACGCGGGAAGAGGCCAACCGGCTCCGCGAAACCGAGAGCCTTCGCCTATCGCTCAAGAATGTCGCTGATCAGCTTGCGCGCAGCCAGAACTCCGCGCATCGCGATATGCTGGAACATGCTAAAGCCGACTTGCAGCGGAGAATCGAAGAGTTAAGCGGGTGACGGTTCGGCCATCAGACCGGTTAGTCCACCAGACCACCGTTTTTTCTTCAGCGCAAATTACCGAACGCGAATTACTGAACCACGAATTACTGAACCCAAATCACTGAAAGACGATCGGTGCCATCCACCGAGGTTGCTCCCAGTCGTTCGCGCAGTAAACCTTTCGCAGCGCTGACGTATAATTGAGACTTCCATGAAAGCCTACGTTTACGTTTCCCTCAAGAAAAGCGTGCTTGATCCCCAGGGCAAAACCATCCACGGCGCGCTCAAGAAGATGGGCTATAAAGGCCTGGAAGAAGTCCGCCAGGGAAAGTACTTCGAGCTTACGCTCGATGGCGGACTGAGCCGCGAAGAGGCGCAAAGCGAAGTCGAGCGTATTGCCCGCGAAGTCCTCACCAATCCGGTCATTGAAGAGTTCCGCTGCGCCCTGGCGGACTGAGTTTTCTGGAGTTCCCGCATGTGTGGCATTGTTGGTTATGTCGGCAAGAAGGAAGTCGTTCCAATCATTATTGAGGGCCTGCGGCGCCTCGAGTACCGCGGTTATGATTCGGCGGGAATTGCCGTTGCCGGCAACGGGGATAAGTTGCAGATGCGCCGCGCGGAAGGCAAGCTCCGCAACCTGGAAGAAGTCATCCGCCTCAAGCCTCTCCATGGCAGCTATGGCATCGGCCACACTCGCTGGGCCACGCATGGACGCCCCACCGAAGAGAATGCCCATCCTCATCGCGATTGCAGCGGAAAAATCGTCGTCGTACACAACGGCATCGTCGAAAACTATCTCAGTCTGAAGAAAAAACTGATCGAAGAAGGCCACAAGTTCTCCACCGAGACCGACACCGAAGTCATCGCTCACCTGATCGAGAAACATCTTTTCAAAACCGGCAACGGCCGCCACCCTGCTCTGGAAGATGCCGTTCGCCGCACCGTGAAGGAGCTTACCGGAGTCTTCGCGCTGGCCGTAATTTCCGTTGACGAGCCCAACAAAATCGTGGCCGCGCGCAACGGCCCTCCCCTGGTGATTGGCTTGGGTAACGACGAATATTTTGTGGCCTCGGACGTCCCCGCCATTCTCTATCACACGCGCGACATTTTCTTTCTGGCCGATGGCGATCTCGCCACAGTTACTCTTGCGGGAGTGGAACTGACGGATTTCGACGGACGGCCCATCCAACGCCAGGTGCAGCACATCACCTGGGATCCGATCATGGCGGAAAAGGGCGGGTTCAAGCACTTCATGCTCAAGGAAATTTACGAGCAGCCGCGCGCCGTCCGCGACACTACTTTAGGACGCGTTTCGCTCGACACCGGCCACATCTTCCTCGACGAAATGCAAATCAGCGACGCCGAATTTCGTGCCGCGAAAAAAATCAACATCTTGGCCTGTGGCACCAGTTGGCACGCCGGACAAGCCGGCAAGTTCATGATCGAGGGTCTCGCCCGCGTCCCGGTCGAGGTCGATTACGCCAGCGAGTGGCGCTACCGTAACCCCATCGTCGATCCCCAAACCATCACCCTCGTGATTTCGCAGTCCGGCGAAACTGCCGACACCATTGCCGCCCAGCGCGAAGCCAAAACCAAGGGCTCCCATACCCTCGCCATCTGCAACGTGGTCGGATCGATGATCACTCGCGAAGCAGCTGGAACCATCTACACTCACGCCGGCCCCGAAATCGGCGTCGCCTCCACCAAGGCCTTCACTTGCCAGCTTACCGCGCTCTATCTTTTTGCTCTCTATCTGGCCCAAGTGCGCGGCGCCATGACGCCCGAACAAACCCGCATCGCGGCCCAGGAACTTATCCTCATCCCCGGCAAGCTGGAAAACATTCTCACTCACGATGAAGCGTGTGAGGAGTTAGCCAAACGATTCCAGCGTGCCCAGGATTTTCTCTTTCTCGGCCGCGGAATTCACTATCCCATCGCTCTGGAAGGCGCATTGAAGTTGAAAGAAATCTCCTACATCCACGCCGAAGGCTATCCCGCCGGCGAGATGAAGCACGGCCCCAATGCCCTTATCGACGAAAATCTTCCCGTAGTCATCATCGCCACTCGGGACGTGAACAATCGCGACTCGATGCTGCGCTACGAGAAGACGATGTCCAATCTGAAGGAAGTAAAAGCTCGCTCCGGCGTCGTAATCGCGCTGGCTACTGACGGCGATGAAGAGATCAAGGAAGCTGCCGACCACGTCCTCTACGTCCCCGCCGCGCCGGAAGAGCTCTCGCCAATTCTTGAAATCGTCCCTCTGCAGTTGCTGGCTTATCACATAGCGGTAAGGCGCGGGTGCGATGTGGATCAGCCAAGGAATCTGGCTAAGTCGGTCACCGTGGAGTAACTTGAACTAACGCTAACTCAGATATATCTCTCCCTAACTCACGCGATCCCGGCGACTAACTCACCTTCTAAGCGGCATCCTCGATTTCGATTCAGGTTGCCGCTTGAGAGGGAGGATGTCAGCCCTCAACTCCCCAGCGCTGCTCAACGTCACGGTCTGCGGACTTCCTCCGCCCGTGTCTGTAACGTACAGAATCGCGCTGCGTGCGCCCGTGCGCGTTGGAGTAAATGTCACTGTAACCGTGCAGTCCGCTCCAGCGCCCAGCGAGGATGGGCAGTTATTGCTCTGAGAAAAATCGTCGGGGTCTAGACCGTGCAGCGTCCATTTAGTGATTTCTAGCGGGAATTTTTCCGCTATTCGTAAGCTCCACCTGGTTGGCAAACGCCAAGGGGGACGACGGAGAGAAGGCCGCAACCCCCGTGTTCAAAGCGATATACGCATCGCCGTCAGGGCCACTTTCAGAAAAACAGGGGGGGCATGCCCGAAACGAGCGCAAATCGCCCCCTTACCCTGCGCCTCTTGGGAGACGGCACTCAGAATCACCCAGAATGATTACGAACGGAAATCCACAGACTTCCAGCGGAGTCATACGGAAACCGCGAGGAAGATCGTCTGGCGCCCGGAACAAAAATAGGCCCGGATCAGAAGATCCGGGCCCTTCATTACTCAACGAACCGCAACGGTTTCGGAAACGTCTCCTTAGTCTGTGACGTCAATCTCTACCGTAGTAGTTTCCGTAACGCCTCCGCCCGTGCCGGTTACGGTGATCGTGCTCACCCCGGTCTTGGCGGTCGAAGCCACCTTGATTTCCATCTTTGAGGTTCCCGAGCCCGGTGCCGCGATGGAGGCCGGCTTAAAGGCCACAGTTACGCCCGTCGGCTGGCCGGTAGCGGTTAATGCAACCGCTGAATCGAAACTACCGGTGATGGTCGACGTTATTTTGGAAAGGCCGGTGGCACCCTGAGCAATCTTAATTTTGTTCGGTGCCGCCTTCAGAGAGAAGCTGCCTACTGGAGCTCCGGCAAGTGCGTTGAGCAGGTTGTCCCCGTTCGGACTGCCCCAACCGGTCGACAAGTCATAGCCAACGGTTGAACCGAGAGTGTTGCCACCACTGGTGATGTCGTGGAAGTCGGTGTCATAGCTCGAGCTCGCGCCGATCGCATAGAGCGCCGGATTGATGAAGCCGAGCGTGCTGGTGTTTCCGTTCAAGAGATACTGCTCGTTGGCCAGAGCCAGGTAGCCAGCCCACATGGGCGTAGCAAAGCTGGTTCCACCGTAAAGGTTAGCCGTGCAAGTGGTTTGATCGGCGCAGACGTAGAAGGTGAAGTTCGCATTCGCCGAAACATCCGGACCGTTGCGATATGTCTGTGAGCACTTGGAGCAGCCAGCAGCTGCGGCAACCTGCCACGAGGGAATGGCAAATTTATTCGGCGAAATCCCGCCGCCCGTGTCAGACCAGCCGGTTTCCGACTTCCATGGACCAGCCGCGCTGGAGGTATCCAAGTCAGTTCCGCCGACCGAAACGATCAATGGACTGTCCGCCGGCCAAACGAATTCGGCATGAGCCCAGTTGCCGTCGTCGCCGGCAGCAGTGAAGAAGTTCTGACCTTGCGCCGCGAACTCAGTAAAGTAGGGGTCGTCGGTTGTGGGGTCCGCGGGGTTCCATGCCCACGAGCAGCTCAATTGCGCGTTCAGCGGGCTAGCCGTGGCCATGCCATTGAGAATGCCAGCATCGTCCAGTGTTTGTCCCGACAAGCCGCCAGTTCCGATCCACATCACCAGGCTCGACATACCGGGAGCCATGCCAAGTGCCTGAGTCATATCGATGGTCTGTTCGGTATCATCGCAGCTCGGCTCCTTGCAAAGCGTGCTTTGCGTGTCGACGGAATGAAGCGTGATGGGTACGTTGTTGGTTTGGCCCACGTTCTTGTAGTACGTGGTCAGGTCAGTCAGATCGGTGCCAACGAACTCAAACAAGCCCAGCGACTGGCCGGCGCCGGTGAGAGTTGCGGAGCTGTTCCCATCGACATAGTAGGCCGCGCGCATGTCGCTGCCCAGGAACGAGTCGCTGGGACCGGAGCCGATCGTGGCGTTCGAGCGCGCACCTTCCGCCGAAACAGTGTTCGGATCGAGACGAGTGTACATTGGCTTCGGTCTGGAATAGGTGTCCAGACCTCCGACCGCAAACAACTGAATACCCGTGTCCGTGGTGGGCTCGCGGTCTGGAGCGAAGAAGGTGCGGGTCTCGGTGGGATGCTGGTAGACGCCCATGGTCACGTGCAAGGCTTTCTCAATGTTCGCTACCGTTCCCGTGACATCTAGGTTCATGCGATTGCGCGAGGTCTTGACCACTGTCAATCCGTTCGACTTCGCGAATTGAATCAGGGCATCATAATCTTCCTGGCTGGGACCAAACCTCGCGGTGAACTCACCCACCGTGAGAAACTGACGAAAAGAGGGGCTGGTAGGATCGTAGACTTCCTTCAAGAAGTCATCCAAGCCTGCCTGATCGCGATGCGGCAGAACAAGAACGATCCGCATGGACTGCGTTGCGGGAAGGTGTCCGACCAAAGGTGCCTGCCCATTGCGAACCACTTCACGCACATGGCGTGTCAGTAGGGATTGCTGGGCCTGGGAAACGATAGTCGCGCCCGACACTATCGCGACGATCGTAAGCAAAAATACATTCAGTCTTCGTATCACGATTTCTCCTTAATGGTAAAACGGAATTTCCATTTTTCAGTTTTCAGGGGAGCAAGCTGGGAAATCCCGATTTAGATTTCTCTCTGGCCTCGGCATAGTACTACGGTTTCACCGCACTCGGCACACCAAATTTGTAAAATCTTTAGAGATTGGAGAGATTTCCAGTGTGCAGGTTTTTGCGACTTGTGCGTGGCACCGTGCGGCGTGCACCCGCCGAAATACCGCTGTGGTAGCTGTCCTTGACCGCCGTATGCACGACTGCCATATCCACTTTCTCCCACGGAAACGGTCAGCTACACCGACGGCGAATTCGATTGCTGCCGCTGCAACAGAGTCCGCAGGCGCCAAAGCACCAGGGCCAGCGCCGCAACGCCCGTTCCCCAAACCGCGAACGCAACCTCCACCACCCACTTCGGCGCCGCGCCCACTCTGCGCAACAGGAACGGCAGAAAATTCCACGTCGTAATATGAACGTAATCCCAAGCGTCCTGCGTCATCGAGTCATTATTCAATCCCCAGGCATCCATCTTGCCCAGCGCGAAGGCAGCGATATTCTTGAAGCGCAACGCGATCACGAATGTGGGATGACCCAGCGTTTCCATCTGGTAGATTTCCAGCGGCAACCAGAAGGCAAGCGAGGCAATCTGAATGATCAAGCTGGCGGCCACGATCGCGATTCCACCGCGCCAGATCCATGCGCTCATATTTCCGCGATATCGCAGCAACAACGGTACGGCCAGCAACGCCGCCAGTTCTACTGAAGTCGAAACGTAACGATCGCCCCAGGCAAAATCTCCCGCCCAGTAGGCGTACCTCGCATAAAAGCTGATGTAGCCAAGCAGCAGTAGAAGTGACGCCACTCCATACGCGCGGACGTCCGCCGGCAAGCGCTTCCACAAGGCCACAAGCAGCCAGATCGCCAGCACGAGCAGCGGATCGAAAAGAAAGATCGACTTCTCCGGCTTAAACAACGGTCCCAAAACGCCTTCGAAAAAAGGAGTGCTCCAGGGAAAATTGGCCGGTAGCGTCGGATCCTGCGATCGCAGCTGTTTGGCGAATAGCGGCAGATACGTATGAGTAAACGATTCGAACCGGTAGAACTGGTAAAGTCGCTCGAGCAGCAGGAAAAAACCGTACACTGGAGCCGCGATTTTGCAATAGGCCCAGGATCTTTCCAGTAATTTCCGCCCGCTCACCCCTTCAAACCAAAGCGCGAGTAAAAGAAAAAAACCTGCCGCCATTATGTCGAGGCAGGTCGGCAGCCTCGTCAGCACATTCAGCCCCAGCGCGCCGCAACCCGCCAACAGCGCCCGCTTGCTTCCCGTCCGCAGCCACTCGTACTGAAAGGAAAATCCCGTCAGGGTCAGAAGCATGATGTAGTTGTTCTCCATCATGTTCTGCGTGTAATGCAGATGCGTCGTGCAAAACAGCAGCGCCAGCAAACCGAAAACGGATTCCCTTACATTGAAGCGCAACTGGCCAAGCAGGCGAAAGCCTGCCAGCACAGTTAGAACATTCAGCAGAATGCTGGTGCTGTAACTGACCACAATGCTGCGCACCGCGGGATCATCGCCGTAGCCGGAAAAAATCTTCCAGTGCGCGATCCAGGTGCCGGCAAGATCGGCAGGCAACATCAATAGCGACTGTCCAATGCCATACCAGCTATAGATCCGCCCCCCACGCCCGTGCAATCCAAACTCAGGATATTCGTTGGGAAAAACCTGCGGTTCGGAAGTCCACAGCCAGTGCGTCGTCTGCAGCCGATGCATCGTATCGGCCGTACCTAACTCGCCAGACTGCACCACAAAGGCGAGCAGACCCGCAGCCAGACACAAAAGGAATAAAGGATCACGCACCGAGCGGCCGAGACGAGAAGTCATTGCTGGGATGGTAATACAAAGCCGAGGAGGCAGGCCGATGCTCCGGCGGCAGAGACAAAGAAGTGCCAGCCGCGCTACAATTCTCCCGTCCAAAACGACAGCCCAACACAGACCATCCAATGTGATCAGGGCCGAACCTTTTCCGCTGGGCTGCCAAATCTCATTTGGAGAGGTGTTCCATGAAAAAATTGCTGCTGGCGCTGGTGCTGCTCGCATCCGCGACGCTCTTTGCCCAAAGCCCGTTCGATGGAACCTGGATGGCAAAGCTTGACACCGTCAAGCTTCCCACCAAGCCCGAACAATACTCGTTGAACAAGAACATGTATGAGTGCCTGACGTGCGTTCCGAAGGTCGCGGCAAAAGCTGACGGGACCGATCAGAAAGTCACAGGACATCCTTACTACGACACCATTGCTGTGAACGTCGTAAATGCCAGCTCGGTCGAGATCATCGAAAAGAAAGACGGGAAGGTAATGTATACCGACAAGGAAAGCGTCGCGGCCGACGGAAAAACCCTGAACGAAAAGTTCACGGATACGACCGGCACTCAGCCGGTAAGTGGAGAAGCGACCTACACGCGAGTGAAGCCAGGCGAAGCCGGTTCCCATGCCGTGTCGGGATCGTGGCGCATTGAGAAGTACAACACGATCTCCAGCAACGGCCTTACTGTACGTTATCAGGGAACGGCGGACGGACTGAAGATGTCGGACCTGAACGGCAACAACTACGACGCGAAGTTCGACGGCAAAGAATACCCGATCAACGGAGACCCGGGCCACACCATGGTTACACTGAAGCGGATCGGAAAGGACACGATCGAGGAAACTAGCAAGCGGGACGGGAAAGTAGTTGGCGTCTCACGCATGACAGTTTCTTCCGATGGCAAGTCAATCCATGTTGACTACAGCGATAAGCAGCACGGGACCACAATGGCGTATACGATGGAGAAGCAGTCGTAAGCCACGAACGGCACCCGCCTCTGACATGCAAATTCGAACCCTGGGTACCCCATTTCTCGCGTCCGTTGCGAGAAATGGGGCTTTTGACTTCCCTTCGAACTGACCCCAGACCACCACGACGGGACGCATTCCGTAGAATACGTTCCGTCGAGCACGTTCTAGCTCCGAAGCGGTAGACTGGATCGGGAAAAATCCATGCCCCCGTGCTCATCCTGTGGCACTGATATACCGGCGAGCGTCCGCTTTTGCTCAGCTTGCGGAGCCAGCGCCGCCAATACGGACGACGTTGCCACGCTCGACTTCGCCACTGCAATGTCGCCGCTTCCCCGGGGGCCCGCGTCCGCAACCTCGTCTCGGCCCTCTAGTTCTGCCGAATATCTCAGCGAAGGCCGCTTCCTTCCCGGCCGCCTGCTGGCTGGCCGCTTCCGCATCATTGCCCTGCTTGGAAAAGGTGGCATGGGAGAGGTCTATCGCGCCGACGACCTCACGCTCGGCCAGCCTGTAGCTCTTAAGTTTCTGCCCGACGAAGCCGCGCGCGATCAAGCTCTGCGGGAGCGTTTCAAAAACGAAGTGCGCATTGCGCGGCGCGTTTCTCATCCTAACGTTTGCCGCGTCTACGACGTTGGCGACTTCGAAGGCCACGCTTTCTTCACCATGGAGTATGTGGATGGAGAAGATTTAGCTTCTCTGCTGCGCCGCATCGGACGCCTGCCCGAAGACAAGGCCCTCGATATCGCACGCCAGCTCTGCGCCGGACTGGCTGCAGCACATGCCAAAGGCGTCCTCCATCGCGACCTAAAGCCCGCCAACATCATGCTCGATGGACGCGGGCAAGTGGTCATCACCGACTTTGGCTTGGCAGGAGTCGCCGACCAACTTCAGGGGGCCGAGGTACGCAGCGGAACTCCTGCCTACATGGCGCCCGAACAGCTGGCGGGAAAAGAAGTCAGCACGCGCAGCGACATTTATTCGCTCGGCTTGGTGTTGTACGAAGTTTTCACCGGCAAGCGCGCCTTCTCCCAGAAACCCGCCGAGAAACTACCGACAGGCGGCGAAAAACTTCTGAGCCGGCCATCCTCGGTGGTTAAAGATCTCAATCCGATTATTGAGCGCGTCATTCTTCGTTGCCTTGAGACCGAGCCTTCGGCGCGGCCCGCAACCGTCCTCAGCGTGGCGGCGGCCCTGCCGGGCGGCGATCCGTTAGCCGCGGCACTGGCTGCCGGCGAAACCCCTTCGCCGCAACTGGTGGCTGCATCGGGCGAATCGGCAGGGTTGCGCCCACGAAGCGCCGTGATCTGTCTGGCGGGCGTGCTGCTTGGCTTGGCGGTGGTCACCTATCTCGGCATTCATTACAGCGGACTGGAGAAGATGCGGCTGGAGTTGGCGCCGGACGTGCTCACGCAAAAGGCGCGCGAGATCATC
Organism: Acidobacteriaceae bacterium; assembly: GCA_003164855.1. Classification (GTDB taxonomy): domain Bacteria; phylum Acidobacteriota; class Terriglobia; order Terriglobales; family Acidobacteriaceae; genus Sulfotelmatobacter. Next base: position 5,078 of record PLUI01000130.1, on the reverse strand, counting down.
GCCCGGCTGGGCTATGCCGAACGGCCCGCCGATAGCGCTTCCGATCTTCACTATGACAGCGACTTCCAGGAGTATGTGGAGAAGAACGACAAGCCTCATCCCAACTGGGATGGTGTTCTCGCCGCGCGGCCCTCCCTGCTTGGCTTCTGGTACCGCCAAAGTCCGGATGGCATGATGGCTGAAGGTTTTCGAGACCAGTTGCTGAACCCCGGGATTGTCACGCGCGATGATCCTCCGACGGTTCTTTCGGGGATGATCAATGTGGAGCTTGATCTCCAGGGACGGCTCACTTATTTCCAGGCGATTCCGCCGCAGAAGGAAAGTTCGAGTGCGCCGCCAGTGGCGTTTGACTGGAACCTGCTCTTCGCCGCAGCGGGACTTGACCCAGCACAATTTCAGAAGGCGGAGCCGGCGTGGAACTCATTGGCCACTTCTGACACGCGAATGGCATGGACCGGAACGTGGCCGGGAACGGCGCGTCCTCTGCGCGTGGAAGCGGCGGCGTGGCATGGAAAACCGGTTTTCTTTTCGCTCATCGGCGACTGGACCAAGCCGGATCGCATGAAGACTCCCGAATCCCGCGGAAAGAAGGTACAACAGTACATCTCGATTGCCCTAACCCTCGGTTTCTTCTTCGGGGTGATTCGTGTGGCGCAGCTGAATTATCGCCAGGGGCGTGGCGACCGGGAAGGCGCATTGCGACTGGCATCGGTGATGTTTGCCCTCGAGATCGTGCTGTGGCTCTGCCGCGGGCATATGGTTGCCGGCATCGATACCCTCGGCGCGCTCCTTATTGCAGTCAGCACGGCGCTGTTTGTCTCCGGCACGACTTGGATGTTGTATCTTGCGCTCGAACCCTGGGTGCGGCGGCGCTGGCCGCAAACCATTATTTCCTGGAGCCGGCTGCTGTCGGGACAGTTTCGCGATCCCCTGGTGGGCCGCGACATTTTGTTCGGCGTGATGCTGGGCGTGATCTGGGTTCTCATTATTCAGATCCGCTCTGTCGTTGTAATGCACATGGGAGCTTCGCCCCCACTCTATCAATCCGAATACCTGATGGGCGGGCGCGAGGCGCTGGGGGCGTGGCTGATACAAATTCCGGCTTCGATTCTGGGAACATTGCAATTCTTCTTTCTGCTGCTCGGTCTGAAATTCTTGCTGCGCAAAGATTGGCTGGCTGCGCTGGCGTTTGTTGCCATCTTCGCGCTGGCTCAGGGTCTGACTTCCTCTCACGTCGCGGTAGAACTGCCGATGTGGATTCTCATCTACGCCATCGCGGTGCTGATCGTCTATCGCTTCGGCCTGATTCCGCTGGCTGGTGCCATCTTCACGGTCAACATGCTGTCTAATGTTCCGTTCACCGCGGACTTTTCGGCTTGGTATATGAGCACTTTCGCTCTCACACTGCTCAGCGTGGTGGCGCTGGCTGGGTGGGGCTTCTACCACTCGCTTGGCGGGGAGCCGTTGTGGACGCCGGAGATCGAGTAAGCAGTTCGCAGTCCGTCAGTTCACAGCTTGCAAGGAGGTCCATGTGCCGGAATCCTCAACGAACAGCTTCGGTTCACCGATGCCGGTCCTTCGCGTCAAAGATGTGGACGCCAGCATCGCCTACTATCTGACCGCTCTTGGCTTCGAGCTGCGATGGCGGGCGGGCGACGGATTTGCCTGCGTCGCGCGCGATCAGTGCTCGATCTTCCTGTATGAGCGCGTCGATTGAGAACGCCGGCGATGACCGTTTTAAAACAGCTCGCTGCTCACCACGCGGGCAGATGCCGTGGCGAGGCGGGCATCGCGTGTCACGAGCGTGGCGCCTAGTTTTTTGGTGAGCGCGACGTAGGCGGCATCATAGGCTGAGAGATTATCCCGAAGCCGCCAAATGTGCGGCAAGAAAACGAAGTGGGGATAGCGCGTTACCCGAAGATCGAGCAAGTCCTGGATCGCCTGATCGGCGCGCGGTCCTGAAACCAAACCTTCCCGAACCAGCCGCCGAAGAACTTGAGCAATCTCAAGGTCCAGAAGGTGCGGAGCATGAAGAGACTCGCGGCGCGAGTAAATCCGGTTCTCGATTTGTTGTCCCACGGAGGTCTGAAGAAGCCAGTCAATCGCCGCGGAGGCGTCCAGAACGATCACCGCGCCTCACGCTCTTCTCGAACCAGGCGCGCGGTGTCCAGTGGGCGCGTGATGGCCTTGCGGGTTCGTAGCCGGTCTCGCAGCTCGGCCAGCGTCGGACGCTCGGCGATCTCCTTAATTTCTGCGAGCAGGTAATCCGAGAGCGACATGCCGGCCATGGCGGCACGGGCCTTCAGGCTGCGATGCAGGGCATCCGGCACGTTGCGCAGTTGAATCATCTTTGGCATGTGCATAGCATACTTTCATGTGGAGCACATGTCAATGAATAGAATCACTCCAGCGCACCCGTGGAGCGGGACGGAAAAGTGGGCCACGCGCCCGGGTGTAAGATGCGTGTGCCTTGGGGTTCAATCAGAAACTGCAGCGGAAAAAGGAGCACTTAATGAAACGTTCACTGGTGGTAGCTGGAGTGGTGGGGGCGCTTATCGCCGCGTGGTCCGTGGGGCGGGTACACGGGCAGAACGAAATGAAAAAAGTCGTTTATGTCTCCTCGGCTCAGGCGAAGTACACGACAAGTGTCAAGGGTGTATCCACGGCTAAGATTTGGGGCGATGGCGACAAGGGAGCGCACGCCACTTTCACCAAGTTCGATCCCGGACAGGATAACGGAATGCACACGCACACGAATGACGTCTGGATCGTCGTGGTGAAGGGCGCATATTTGTACAAGGACGACGCGGGCGAAAAGCGCGTAGCCGCGGGCGACTTCTTACGCGTCCCCGGGGGACACAAACACTGGAGCGGCGGCGACGCGAAAGAGGGCGCGCTGTTCTATGAGGAGTCGTCCGGGAAGTTCGATTTGATTCCGGTGAAGTAGAGGATGCTGCAGGGCGGCGCGGCGAAGCTGCTGTCCACATGGCAGTTCGGGAAGCCCACCCCTCGAACCCGGCGAAGGGTGGGCAATTCCGGCTCAGAAATAAAGGTTCAGCTCCGAAATAACGAAAACTACTTCGCTTGCAGTTGCTGCAGATCGGCCAGGACTTCTTCGCTGTGACCCTGCGGACTCACCTTCAGATAAACCTTCCTGATCACACCCGACGGATCAATCAGGAACGTATTGCGCGCGGCAAGGGTCATTCCGTTGTATTCCATGATCGAGCCGTACTCTTGCACGACCGTATGATTAGGATCGGCCAGCAATTTGAAGTTCAATCCTTCTTTCGTGCAGAAACCCTTGTGCGAATCGACATTGTCGACGCTGACGCCGAGAATCACCGCGTTCTTCTGCGTGTACTTATCGAGGTCACGCTGAAAGTTGTGCGCTTCAATCGTGCAGCCGGAAGTGAAATCCTTGGGATAGAAATAAAGGACAACCCACTTCCCTTTATATTGATCGAGAGAAACCTGGGCACCTTCCTGACTGGGCAAAGAGAAAGCCGGGGCTTGCGCGCCGGTTGCCGGAGGCTGAGGCTGATCGGCAGCACCGGCAGAGAGTGACGCCAGCAGCAAAGTCGCGAGAAGCAGGGAGAAAATTTTCATAACGCTCCTTTTTCTAAGCATAAACGATTGGTCACATAAAGGATAAACGATCCGGCCTCGCGCCGCTTGTCACGAGATTGTTAATTCTCTTCGGGCCCTACGAGGCGATCCTCTTTCTATTTTCTGTTCCTATTTTCTCTTCTTATTTTTTGTTCGAGCCGCCGTGCGTTTCCTGCGAGGTGGAATATAGTGAAACCGAATCAGATATATGTTATTGCCCTTGCCGTGCTTTGCAACCTTAAGCAGATCGAGTACTCCGAGGAAACCGGATTCCCGCGCCAGTTCCGGAGTGATATCAGGAAACCCGATCGGTGTGACCGACTCGATTTCTATCTCGCCGTCTCCCATGCGATAGCGGCCGCCTTCCATGACATGGGGCCTAGTCCAAATCCTGACGCTACAAGTAATGTCGCCGCGAACCACCCCTTCGCGAAGACGCTTGGCAAAAACCATGGACTCCTCTGGACGATAGCAGCGTTCGATTATAGCTGCCTTTTTCTGCCGAAAGGCTGGTCCAGCCGACGCCCCGCCATCTAGAATTAAGAGCGAGAGTTTTAGTCGTGAAATCCAGAAGGGATAAAAGCGATGGCGGGTCTTCAGGAACGGCTGGACGAGTTTAAAAAATCATTCGAATCCGGAGCTCCACCGTACAATGCGCCGCACGAGGCAATCGAAACGATGCATCGAGCGACAGCCGAGCTCAAGGCCACCGGTATTGAAGAGCGTGCCTTAAAGGTCGGCGACCGCGCTCCGGGTTTCACGTTATTCAACCAGGATCACGTCCCGGTGGCCTCGGCCGATCTTCTCCGTCAAGGACCGCTTGTGGTCAGTTTCTTCCGGGGACACTGGTGACCCTACTGCAATATGGAGCTGGAGGCTCTACAAGGAATTAATTCTGAAGTCAGAGCATTGGGAGCGCAGATCGTCGTGCTCACTCCCGAACTCGAACGGTATACCCGCGCTCTGCACAAAAAGTTGAACCTGACATTCGACATCCTGACGGATCTTCATCTGAAGACCGCGGAGGAGTTTCGTCTGGTCTTCACACTGCCGGACTATCTGCGCGAGCTTTACCAGTCGTTCGGCAGCACTCTGGATAGATTCAATGACGAACCGGAGTACCGGCTGCCCANNATCATCGACAAGCAAGGCATCATCCGGGCAGCCGACGTGAATGCGGACTATACGATCCGTTCTGAGCCCGCGGAGACGGTCAGGCAGTTGCAGGGCTTGACTGCGTCCCCAACACACTAGCAAGAGATATTCCCCCGGGGCACAAAATGGGAAGCGTCCAGGAGAGTCACGGTTTCTTAAACAGGCCAGCCCTGACTTGCTGCCACGGAATGACATCAGAGGGGCTTTGCTCATGCCGGGCGATACGGTAATCAAGCTCCGCGCGTTGCGCATCCGTCAGTGATGCGGAGTCCGCTTTCAAGCTTTCCCGGAGCGTATCGAGCAGTTCTGCCTTC
>PLUI01000202.1 GCA_003164855.1 Acidobacteriaceae bacterium | reverse complement strand
AGTACATGTTCGATCACAACATATTTCAAGACAATCTCGTTGGAGTTGATTTCTGCGAGCAGATGGTCAAAGAGACGAATCCGAAAGTCTTGGCCAAGGCCGAATCCACTCCGGCCCCGCACTCGAACGAACACGGCTTCCGCACCGTCGCTGATATTATGCGGGCACTCAATCCTTTTACCGGATCTTTTTACCTTGAAGCTCTGCAGATGAGCCGCATGACCCGCGAGATGTTCTGCCTNNCCAACCGTCCAGCTTTTCACCGATTACATCGTGCGCCTCATGAAATATGTTGAATTCATGAAAAAGGTTCTCCCGTTGCACGACGACTTGTTCGACTTCTTCTACCAGGCATTGCCCGGATACGAAGAAGTCGGACGTCGCCGTATTCTGCTGGGGTGCTGGGGCTCGTTCAACGATCCCGAGCATTGCGATTACACCTACAAGAATATGACCGCTTGGGGCCGCAAAATGTTCGTTACCCCCGGCGTCGTCGTCGACGGCAAGTTGGTCACCACCGATCTGGTGGATATCAACCTGAATATTCGAATTCTGCTGGGCAGCTCTTATTACGATGACTGGAAGAATGCCGAGACCTTCGTCAAAGCCGATCCTCTCGGGAATCCCGTCGATAAGAACCATCCCTGGAATCAGACAACCATCCCTCGTCCCCAGAAGCGCGACTTCGCCGGCAAATATACCTGGGTGATGTCGCCGCGGTGGCTTGATAAACGCACTGGCGATCATCTCGCTCTCGATACCGGCGGCGGCCCCATCGCCCGCTTGTGGGCCACGGCTCTCGCCGGCCTCGTGGACATTGGCTACATCAAATCCACCGGCCACAGCGTCAAGATCTATCTTCCGAAGACCATGTCAAAGCCCGAAGTCGAGTTCGAGTGGAAGATTCCGAAGTGGAGCAATGCCATAGAACGCGACCGTGCCCGCACTTACTTCCAGGCCTACGCCGCCGCCTGTGCTCTTCATTTTGCCGAAAAGGCGATGGAAGAACTCCATGCCGGCAAGACCAAGACCTGGTCTGATTTCAAAGTGCCGGAAGAAGCCATCGGCTGTGGTTTTCACGAAGCAGTCAGAGGCGTTCTTTCTCATCATGTGGTGATCCGCAAAGGCAAGATCGCCAATTATCATCCGTATCCTCCCACGCCTTGGAATGCCAATCCGCGGGATATCTACGGCACGCCCGGTCCGTATGAAGATGCGGTGCAGAATACCCCGATCTTCGAGGAGAACGGTCCCGATAAGTTCAAAGGTATCGACATTATGCGCGCCGTGCGCAGCTTTGATCCGTGCTTGCCCTGCGGTGTGCACATGTATCTCGGCGGTGGAAAGGTCCTCAAGACCCAGCATTCACCGATGTTTGGCGTGCCGCGCTAATCGTGAGCCGGGCGGGAAAGCGAAAGGAGTGAGGGCCGTTGCCCATAGCCTTCACTCCTTAGAGTTATCTGATAAGGGAATCACCTGATATACGCTTTTGCTCCAAAACAATTATGCCGAATGACAAAGATTTCCAGGTAAAAGTTCAGCGTATCGGAGAGCTAGTCCGCGACTTGGAAAACATCGCGGATCCAGAGTCTCGAGCGAGCGCAAAGACATTAGTTCAGCTCCTTCTGGATTTGCATTCCGTCGGTTTAGAACGAGTCATGGAAATCGTCGCCAGCAGCGGCGATTCGGGAGATCGCACCATCGACGATTTGGGCCGCGATCCTTTGGTGAGTAGCCTCCTTGTGTTGTATGGTCTTCACCCCTTGGACATGGAAAGTCGCGTGGTACAGGCTGTCGAGAAGATTCAACCTCGGGTGCGCAAGGGTGGAGGTGAATTAGAGTTAGTCGGTTTCGAAGGTAATGTGGTTCGCCTGCGCCTGCATGTTATCGGCCATGCATGTGGATCGACAGCGAAAACTCTCAAGTCCATGGTCGAGGAGGCACTCTATGAGGCCGCGCCCGACATGACTACCCTGTTGATTGAGGGCGTCGATGAAGAATCAGGCTCGGCCGGTTTCGTCCCTTTGGGCAAATTGGGCGGCGTGATCGCAGACGCCTCTGTGTCATGAGCGATTCGTCTTAGTCGCAGCAATTGAACTAGCTCGCAGTTAAACAGTTTGATCACGAGCCAAGAATGAAGGCAGTCCAACCGGGATACGAGAGCGCATTCGGATCGCTTCGCCAGTTCATCCGGCCGCGCAAGCGGGACGCGGAGCGCTGTGAGCTTTGCAGCGCCGAAGTTGCATCCGATCACCTTCACCTGATTGTGCCTGGCAGCCGCAAGCTGCTGTGTACCTGCAACGCCTGCTCCATTTTATTCAGTGGCATGGGGACGAAGTACAAGCGTGTGCCCCGGCGCGTTCTGGCCCTGGCGGATTTTCATCTTTCCGATGGCCAGTGGGAAAGCCTTATGGTGCCCATCAGCATGGCGTTCTTTTTTCGCAGCACTCCCGACGCGAGAGTGGTCGCCTTTTATCCTAGCCCCGCCGGCGCAACAGAATCTCTGCTGACGCTTGAAACCTGGAAGGATATTGAAGATGCAAATCCTATCCTTCATCAAATGGAATCCGACGTAGAAGCTCTGCTGGTCAATCGTGTTGGACATGCGCGCGGATTCACGGCTCCGGAATATTATGTGCTCCCCATCGATGAGTGCTACAAACTGGTTGGCCTGATTCGCGCCAACTGGCACGGCCTGTCCGGTGGAACGGAAGTGTGGCAGCAAATAGGCGGCTTCTTCGATGGATTAAAGCGACGGGCCACGGTGATTAAAGAGGGAGCGGATGCCTGACCTCAGCTTTAAAATCGAGAAGGCAGAACCGCAGCGCTTCACCGTGGCGCCCACGTTGCTGTTCAAGCTCCGCATCACCAACTCCACACCGAGCGAAACTGTACATTCGGTAGCGCTGCGCTGTCAGATTCAGCTGGAGGTGGCGCGAAGACAATATACTCCGGACGATCAAGACCATCTAAAGGATCTTTTCGGCGAAGCGGAACGCTGGAGCCAGACTTTGAAAACCATGCTGTGGACTCATGCCAGCGTGGTCGCCCCCGCCTTTAGCGACACAACCGTGGTCGACGTTCCCGTACCATGCACATTCGATTTCAATGTGGCGGCAACGAAATATTTTCACGGCTTGGCCGATGGCGATGTCCCGTTGAATTTTCTGTTCAGCGGGACCGTTTTCTATGCCGATGGAGAAGGAGCTCTGCAGGTGGCGCCAATTCCCTGGGATAAAGAGGCTCGTTTCCGCCTTCCTGTGAAAGCCTGGCACGAAATGATGGATATCTATTATCCCAACAGCGCGTGGCTCTGTTTGCGCCGTGATGTTTTCGAGCGAATCTATCAATACAAGGTCGAGCACGGAATCCCCACATGGGAGCGAGCGTTGGAGAGCTTGCTTCCCGCGCTTGAAGAAACGGTGAAGCGATGAATACCAAGCTGATCGACGCCATCGCCAAAGCCGTGCTCTACGAGGGGTACATGCTCTACCCGTACCGTCCGTCCTCGGTGAAGAATCGTCAGCGCTTCAATTTTGGCGTGCTCTATCCGAAGTCTTACAGCGAAGCGCAGACAGGCTCGGATACCTGGACGATGCAAACGGAATGCCTTATCCAGGCTGGCTCTCCGGCGGTCGAGGTAAGAGTGCGCTTCCTGAAATTAGTAGCTCGAACCGTGCGCGACCTGACTGAGCCCGCCATGATGCCATCGGCACCTTGGCAAGAGGCCATCGAGTTTGAAGTGACCTTGCCCGCGCGCAATCTGCATGCCCTGTCTGCAGAACCATTGCAGTGGAATTTTGTTTTCCCCGCAAAAGAAGAAACTGAGCTTTTGCGGAATGAAAGCGGCAGGCTTGTCGGGATGGTCGATCGAAAACAAGAATCGGTTCACGGTAAAGTGGAAATAAGCGCAACGCGCGTAGCCGACGATCTATTCAAACTGCAGGCACGCGTGAATAACCTCACTCCCTTGGAGGGCAACGCCGACCAGACAAGCCGCGACTCAGCTCTGATGCGCTCGCTCGTCTCTGCCCATACTTTGCTGGGTGTTGCCGAGGGTCAATTCGTGTCCCTGCTCGATCCGCCAGAGAATCTGAAGACCCATGCTGCCAGTTGCGAAAACATTGGAGCATGGCCTGTTCTGGTCGGAGTGGAAGGCGCGTGCGACACCATGCTCGCCTCACCCATCATTCTTTACGATTACCCGCAAATTGCCCCGGAAAGCCCGGGCGACTTGTTCGACGGGACGGAGATTGATGAGATCCTCGCACTGCGCATCATGACCATGACGGACGACGAGAAGCGCGAGATGCGAAATACCGATGCCCGCGCCCGCAAGATTCTCGAAAGAACCGAGGCTCTACCCATCGAGCACCTCGCGAAGCTTCACGGAACGCTCAGAGACTTGCGCTCGTTGAAAGAGGAGATGCCATGAACGAATGGGAATGGCAGCTCCTGGAAGCCAAGACGCCGGTGGACGACCTGCGCATTTCCGATATCGATGTGCGTCCCGGCAGTCGCGTCAAGCTTCGTCCTCGCGCGGGCGGGGATGTCATGGACATTGCGCTCATGGGCAAGACCGCCATCATTGAGTCGATCGAGCAGGATTACGAGGGCAAGATTCATCTCGGTATCGTCGTCGATGATGATCCAGGTAGAGATATCGGCATGATGCGCCAACCTGGCCACCGTTTTTTCTTTACTCCCGAGGAAGTCGAACCTCTGGCTCCTGGCGACGATAACAAAACCCATGCGTTGAAACCTCCAGGCATTCTCGTCGCCGGTGTCGGCAACATTTTTCTTGGCGATGACGCCTTCGGGGTCGAAGTGGCGCGCCGCTTGTCTGGCCGCGAGTTGCCCGGGACCGTTCGAGTGACCGACTTCGGCATCCGAGGCTACGACCTGGCCTACGCTTTACTCGACGGATACGACACTACCATTCTGGTGGATGCATGTCCGCGGGGCGAACCCGCAGGCACTCTCTATGTCATTGAACCCGATCTGAGCGACTTGGGCGGTCCAGACGACCAGCAAAGTGCGGTTGAAGCTCATGGTATGAACCCCTTGAACGTGCTGCGGCTGGCCAGTTCCATGGGTCCTTTGAAGCGAGTGCTTCTTGTAGGTTGTGAACCGGGCACACTCGGCCCGGAAGAAGGTCAGATGGGTCTAAGTGAGCCGGTCGCAGCAGTTGTTGATGAAGCAGTGAAATTGATCGAGTCGCTGATCGAAAAAATATTGATCGGAGATGAAGTGTTGCAGCCAACCCTGGCACCAAAACCTGAGCAGCAAAACCTGAATGAGACAAATTGAAAAGGAGATTGCCGTGGCCATGCGATCGTCTGAAGATACCAATCACTTTGGAACTGACAAGGAGACGTTGTACATGCTCGGTGGGGCGGCCCTTGTTCTGTTTGGGACTGGAATGATCCTTTCCAACCCAATCGTCCGCCGTTATCTCGGGCAAATCGGGGTAGGCAGTCTTCTAACGGCTGCGTTACCCGATGTTGACCGGTACTTAAAACTGCGGAACATGTGAGGGATGACACAACTAATGGGACCATCGACGGAGACTGGCGTTCACTACGTCACTGACGCGAGAGCTAGCCAATTCACGGTGCAAGTCTTCTCGGGAGGATTGCTGTCGGCTTTCGGACATAGTCCCACGATCGCGATTCGTGATTTCTTGGGCGCAGCAGAAGTCGACCCGGAGGACATCGTGCATTCCTCCCTTAAGGTCACGATCAAAGCGGATTCTTTAGCAGTCAGGGACGACATTTCCGACAAAGACCGGCATGAAATCGAGCGCGCCATGAAGCAGGATATTCTTGAGACTGCGGAATATGCTGAGATTATTTACGAGTGCTCGAATCTGGCGGCCACCAAGGCTGGCGACGGACAATATTCGGTCACGCTGAATGGAAATTTGACCTTGCACGGCGTAACTCACTCGCAGGCTGTGACTGCGCGGGTCGCCGTCAGCGAGGATTCCTTGCGCGCATTCGGAAGTTTTTCAGTGCTTCAAACGGACTATGACTTAACACTTGCATCCGTGGCCGGAGGCGCGCTGAAGGTGAAAGACGAATTAAAGTTTTCGTTCAATATCTTGGCTCGAAGAAAAGAGTAACTCTATGTGCCTGGCCATTCCGGGACGAGTCGTCGAGCTTTTTCCCGACCAGCCGAATACCGCGGTGATCGATGTAGTCGGCGTCCGGCGCAAGGTTGACTTGGGACTC